>CALWTQ010000032.1 GCA_944384505.1 uncultured Mediterraneibacter sp. | reverse complement strand
AGAATTATCTGAAAATTAAAGAAATAAACTGACATTAATAAATGAAAAAAAGTGCCCATGATTACTTGACACATACGTCACGCACTTCTTCCGTGCAATTTCCCCTCTTTTGTGCTATCATGGTTGTATTCTGTACAAAGGAGAGTTTTGTTGTATGAAAACGAATGAATTAAAGCTGGTCTATTTCAGTCCGACAGGCTCAACACGCAAAATCATTATGGAAACGGCACGCAGCTTCGATCTGAAATCCGTATCCTTTGATTTGTCTGTCTACAAGGAGAAGAAGCCAGTATTAAAATTTGACGCCAATGATTTTGTTCTTTTTGGGATTCCTGTATATTATGGCCGTGTTCCCGCTCTTTTTATGGATTATCTGGAGAATATCTCCGGGAACGGAACTCCTGCGGCTCTGATCGCCACATACGGCTGCCGTCAATATGAAGACGCCCTTCTGGAACTGAAAAATGAGACTGAGAAGCGGGGCTTTAAAGTTATCGGAGCCGGAGCATTCCCGGCTGAACATTCTATCGTTCCTTTTATCGGAGCAAGGCGTCCCGGAAAGACAGATTTAAAAGCCGCCTCAGAGTACGGCATTGAGCTGAACCGCCATCTGCGCAGAGAATCAGATTTCTCAGGCTTTAACCTTCTTGTTCCCGGCAATACTCCTTACCGCAAATACGGGAAGAACATGCTGTTTCCCAAGGCTGACAACAGCCTGTGCACCGAATGCGGCGCCTGTGCCAAAGTCTGTCCGGCCGGAGCCATCTCGTTATCCAACCCGAAAAAGACCGACCATAAAAAATGTATCGGATGCATGAAGTGTGTGCGCATGTGCAGGCAGAAAGCAAAAAGCGTAAATTCCCTGAAAATGGATCTGGCCGAGAGGAAACTGACAAAAGTATGCCAGAATGACCGTGAGCCGGAGATTTTCCTGGAAGGGAAGTCTTGATTTATAGAGAGTACTAATACAGCCATCAGAGATGGGCGGGCTGATTCTTATGCAGGTATAAATCAGCTCCTGTCATCCCTGATGGCTGAATGATTCCCGCAGAGGAGATTCCGCATTCATGTCCGCCCGGTTTCATGTTCGTGTGTCCTCTTTCCTCAGGACTCAGGCTTTCTCCGCTCTGCGCAGTATATCATATTTCTCCGGCGTTTCGCTCAGTTCCACCCAAAGCACCTGTTTTGAATGGGGAGCGTTCTCCTGCTCTTCCCCGTCCTCATTCAGGATGCGTTTTACAGACACTTCTATATTTCTCCCGTCCGGTTTCATGATTTCAATGGTCTCTCCGACAGAGAACTTGTTGCGCTGCTCAATTCTGCACAGCCCGTCTTTTATTTCCCCGGATATCCCGAGATATGTGTACTCTTTATTATAAGTATTACTGTCGTAGATCTGGGTCGTTTCATCCGGCTTTCCGAAGAAGAAGCCTGTTGTAAACTGACGGTACGTACAGTTTGAGATCTGATCCAGATACCAGGGCATATTTTCCCGGTAAAGCTTTGGATCTTTCTGATAATCGTCTATGGCCCTGCGGTATGTCCTAGCCACAGTCGCCACATAGAGGGCTGTCTTCATCCGTCCCTCGATCTTAAAACTGTCAATCCCGGCGTCGATCAGCTCCGGTATGTGCTCGATCATGCACAGATCTTTGGAGTTGAAGATGTATGTTCCCCTCTCATTTTCATAGACCGGCATATACTCGCCCGGCCTTGTCTCCTCCACCACGGCATATTTCCACCGGCAGGGGTGGGTGCAAGCGCCCCTGTTTGCGTCACGCCCGGTAAAATAATTGCTCAGAAGGCATCTGCCCGAATAGGAGATGCACATAGCGCCATGGACAAACGTCTCAATCTCCAGATCCTCCGGTATATGCTCCCTCAGCTCTTTTAACTCCTTCATGGACAGCTCCCTCGCGGACACCACACGGCTCGCCCCCTGACGATACCAGAAGTTATAAGTCCCGTAATTCGTATTGTTCGCCTGGGTGCTGATATGTCTGTCGATCTCGGGACAGATTTCCTTTGCCAGGTCAAACACACCCGGATCCGCGATAATCAAAGCGTCCGGTTTGATTTCCTTCAACTCCCTAAAATACTCTCTCACTCCCGGCAGGTCTGCATTATGCGCGAGAATATTTGCGGTCACATAGACTTTTACTCCTCGTTCATGGGCAAATGCGATCCCCGCTCTCATGTCCTCCATAGAGAAGTTCTTCGCTTTTGCGCGGAGACCGAACGCCTCCCCGCCGATATACACAGCGTCCGCTCCGAATATAACCGCTGTCTTTAACACTTCCAGGCTGCTTGCCGGGATCAACAGTTCAGGATGTCTGCTCATGTTTCATTTCCTTTCTACTTTTCCTAATACATAGTTTTACAAATAACTGACCAAATCGCCTGTCATCTTTCAGGGCTGCAGGGATTATCTCTTCACGCTGACAGCCGCTCCGTCGCCCAGCGGAATAATGGAAGTCACAAGTTCTTCCCTGTGTTTCAGCTCATAAAGATAGTCCCGCATACGGGCGTGGATCGTGCGGTTTCTCCGCTCCACAGCAAACCGGGACTGAATCACATCCCCGTCCTGCATTACATTGTCCGAGACAAGCACTCCTCCGGACGGGAGCAGACGCATCACATCCGGCAGGTAGTGGATATACTGCCCTTTTGCCGCGTCCATAAAGATGAAATCATAAGGGCCTTCCAGAGTTTTCAGCACATCAGCCGCATCTCCCTCGATCAGCGTGATCTGGTTTTCTCTGCCTGCACGGCGGAAATTCTCCCTCGCTGTCGGAATGCGTTTCTCGTAATTTTCAATTGTTGTAATATGACATGCATCCGGCGCGCACTCACTCATCAAAAGCGCGGAAAACCCCACCGCAGTTCCCACTTCCAGAATCCGGAGCGGCTTTTGAATCATGAGCAGGACTTTTAAAAAACTCTGCATCTCCCGCCGTATAATCGGCACTCCCGCGGACAGAGCTTCATGCTCAATCTGCTCTAAAAGCTCGCTGTTCTTTGTGTCAAGTGAATTAATAAAAGTCACAATCCGTTCATCTACTATCATAATATCTCCATACTCTCAGCAGTTCAGCCGGCGCCATGGCCAGTCTGCTATGCCTGCAAATACCCCGGCTGAACCGGCCGGGGTATGAGTTTACACACTATACATCTACATCCATAATAATCGGTATTACCATTGGTTTTCTCTTTGTCTTCTTCCAGATATAATCGTTCATCGCGTCCCGGATCACGAGCTTGATCTTGTTCCAATCCGTGTGACGCCCGCCCAGGCATTTGTCCAGCGCCTCTGACACGGCATTACGCGCGTCCTCCATCAGCTGTTCAGACTCCCGCACATAGACGAAACCTCGGGATACAATATCCGGACCCGCAAGCAGGCGGTTCGTTCTGCGCTCCAGCGTCAGCACTACGATGATAATCCCGTCCTCCGCCAGGTGCTGTCTGTCACGGAGAACGATATTTCCAACGTCTCCCACACCAAGTCCGTCTACAAGAACCGCTCCTGTGTGGACCTTATCCACAACTCTCGCTGACTCTTCGTCCAGCTCCAGCACGTCTCCGGACTGAATGATGAACACATTTTCCTTTGGAATCCCAAGGGATTTTGCCACCTCTGCATTTGCCTTTAAGTGGCGGTACTCTCCATGCACCGGGATCGCATATTTCGGCTTTACAAGGGAGTAAATCAGCTTTAACTCCTCCTGACAGGCATGGCCTGACACATGCGTATCCTGGAAGATCACTTCCGCGCCCTTAGCGGACAGCTCGTTGATCACGCGGGAAACTGACTTTTCATTTCCCGGAATCGGGTTTGAGCTGAAGATAATCGTATCATTAGGCTGGATCGTCACCTTGCGGTGTACGTCCGCCGCCATCCTTGACAGAGCCGCCATGGACTCGCCCTGGCTTCCGGTTGTGATGAGCACCATCTTCTCCGGCGGATAATTCTTCATCTCATCAATCTCAATCAGGGTATTCTCCGGCAGATGAAGGTATCCCAGCTCAGACGCGATGGAGATAATATTCACCATGCTGCGGCCTTCCACTACAACCTTCCTTCTGTACTTATACGCGGAATTAATAATCTGCTGCACACGGTCCACATTGGACGCGAATGTGGCGATGATCAGACGTGTGTTCTGATGCTCCGCAAATATATGGTCAAATGTGATCCCCACCGTTCTCTCAGACTGCGTAAATCCTCTGCGTTCTGCATTGGTACTGTCGGACATCAGAGCCAGTACGCCCTTTTTGCCGATCTCGGCGAAGCGCTGCAGATCAATGGCGTCTCCGAATACCGGCGTGTAGTCCACTTTGAAGTCTCCGGTATGGACGACGACCCCCGCAGGTGAATAGATCGCCAGAGCGGACGCGTCCTGAATACTGTGGTTCGTCTTGATGAATTCAATCCTGAATTTCCCCAGATTAATAGACTGTCCATGCTGCACAATCTTGCGCTTTGTGCTGCGGAGAAGGTTATGCTCTTTTAATTTGTTGTCTATGATCCCCATCGTAAGTTTCGTTGTGTAGATCGGAAGATTGATTTCTTTGAGCACATAGGGCAGCGCTCCGATATGGTCCTCATGGCCGTGGGTTATAACAAAGCCTTTTACCTTTGATATATTGTCCTTGAGATAGGTCACATCCGGAATCACCAGGTCAATCCCCAGCATATCATCCTCCGGAAATGCCAGTCCGCAGTCCACGACAACAATACTGTCTTCATACTCAAAGGCAGTGATGTTCATACCGATCTGTTCCAGTCCCCCCAGCGGTATGATGCGCAGTTTTCCTTTTTTCTCTTTTTTCAATTAAATAAACACCTCCAGTTATTTCGTTTTTTTCATACATTCTCTGCACAGGCCGTAGAACTTCAGCTCATGATCCAGGACATGGAATCCGATCGATTCCTCGATGTGGCGCTCCAGATTGTCCAGAAGGTCATCGTCGAAAGGAATCACCTTATTGCATCCCCTGCATATGAGATGATGATGATTGTGCTTTGCCCCGTCCTTTAACAGGTGTCCGATCTCGTAGCGCACACATCCGTCATCCAGATTGATCCTGTCCACAAGCTGCATGTCCCAGAGAAGCTGCAAAGTGCGGTACACTGTCGCCAGGCCGATCTCAGGGCACTCTTCTGACACAAGCTCATAGATATCCTCTGCAGTCATATGCTTCCCGTTATTCTGTTCAAGCACAGAAAGGATAAGGAGCCTCTGATGAGTCACTTTCAGCCCCTTTTCCTTTAGTTTCTTCTTAAGGAGTTCTTCTGTTTTTTTCTCTTCCATCCGCGTCCTCTCGTCTCCCCGCAGTAAACGGACTCTACATCTCTATACTTACATCTTCCAGCAGTTCCTCAAACACCTTTGACACCGCCAGAAGCTCTGTCTCATCCTCCACGATCTCGTAGACGTTCTCTCCCTGTCCCTGCTTCTTTTCCTCTCTCAGGATCAGGCACTGTGCGTCGTCTTCTTCGGAATCCGTAACAAGTATGTACGTATTCCCGCCAATTTTTGTCTCTTCGAGTACAAAAAAATCATCTTCGCCGTTTCCGTCTGCGAAGGCAAATCTTACTTTTTCCATACATAACGCCCCTTATCATATCACACGGCAGCATCGGACCGGCATTCTATATTTCAGCCGGTTCCATCCCCGCCTGCTCCCGTCTCCTCATCTGAAGCAGGTCTAAATATCCCTGAAGGATAAACACTGCCGCGATCTGGTCAATATGCTTCTTCCGGTTTTCTCTGCGCACGCCGCTCTCAATAAGAGCGCGCTCCGCCCCTGCTGTTGTGAGACGCTCATCCCACATAATCACTTCAATCCCAGTCCGTCTCTGAAGCATGTCGCGAAATTCGAGCGCTTTCTCTGCGCGTTCTCCAATATCATTATTCATATGTTTCGGAAAGCCGAGCACAATCGTCTTTACATCATACTGAGCCGCCAGCTCCTCTATGCGCGCGCAGGTGCGCCGCAGTTTGTTCTCCTCTTTCCGGCTGATCGTTTCGATCGGCTGGGCTGTAAGTCCGAGCGGATCGCTGAGCGCGACCCCCACCGTCTTAGTCCCGTAATCAAGTCCCATGAACCTCATAACTGATTATTCCCAGGAATTGTGTTCGATATACGCCTTCAGCATTTCTTCTACCAGCTCGTCCCGCTCCACTTTCATCACAAGACTCCTTGCTCCATTGTAGCTTGTGATATATGTGGGATCTCCTGACATAATATATCCAACGATCTGATTGACCGGATTGTATCCTTTTTCCTTCAGTGCCTTAAATACGATTTCAAGAATATCTTTTGCAGAAATCTGCGGTCCCGGCTCAACCTGAAAGAACTGTGTATTTCCTAAATCACTCATCCTGATGCTCCTCCTTCTCCGTATAATTATGTATATATGCAGCAGTCCGTCCATCTGCCGGCAGACAGCTGCTTTTGCTCTGGGAAGACCCAGAATCCCTATTTACAATTCTAATATAACCGCTTTTAAAATTCAATGAATAATTTGTGACTCATTATCAATTTGAACGTTTATGATACTATTTCTCAGATTTTTTCCGCTCTCTAGTGCAATTTTCATATACTCCCTGGTATGCCCTGTCTGAACAGCCTTCCCGTTGATTACCGCGTCTTCCTCAATCAGCACTTCAACCGTCCTGCCGATGAACCCCGCCTCATATGCCTTCCTGTGTCTCTCGCCCAGTTCAATCATAAGCGCGCTTCTTGCGACCTTGGCCTGCTCGCTGACCTGATGTTCCATCACAGCCGCCTTTGTCCCTTCTCGTCTGGAATATTTAAAAATGTGCGTCTCATAAAAGTTCACCTTCTCCACAAAAGCCATGGACTCTTGAAATTCCTCTTCCGTCTCTCCCGGAAATCCTACGATCACATCTGTGGTCAGCGCGGGATTGTCAAAATATTTTCTGAGAATCCTGCACTTTTCAAAGTATTCTCCACTTGTATAACGGCGGTTCATCCTCTTAAGCGTAGCGTCGCATCCACTCTGCAGGGACAGATGAAAATGGGGGCAGACCTTTGGAAGGGCGGCAAGCCCCTCTGCGAATTCTTCTGTTATAATCCCCGGTTCCAGGGACCCCAGACGGATCCTCATAATCCCGTCCACATCGTGAACCGCCCGAATCAGATCATAGAGATGTCTCTCTCCGTCAAAGTCAATCCCGTAGGAGCTCAGATGGATCCCGGTAAGGACCACCTCCCGGTATCCATTCTCCGCCAGATCCTGCACTTCGCTTACCACGTCTTCCATGCTTCTGCTTCTCACACGGCCTCTGGCATACGGAATAATACAGTACGTGCAGAACTGATTGCATCCATCCTGGACTTTGATATATGCTCTCGTGTGATCTCCCGGCTTCGTCAGGTGAAGAGATTCGTATTCCTTTGTGTGACCGATATTCCCTATTGCCTTCACGGCGCTGTCCTCTTTCCGGTTTCTCTCATATTCTTCCAGTATCCGGACAAGATCCTTTTTATGGTTATTTCCGATCACAATATCAATGCACGGATCTACTTCCTTTCCTTCCTGAGCCTGCACATAGCACCCCGCTGCCACCACCACCGCGTCCGGATTCATCTTCCTCGCCCGATGAAGCATCTGGCGCGATTTGCGGTCCGCGATATTGGTTACAGTACAGGTGTTGATCACGTAGACGTCCGCCCCCTCCTTAAAAGGGACGATCTCATACCCAGCCTTTTCAAGCATTTCCTGCATGGCTTCTGTTTCATATGCGTTTACCTTACATCCCAGATTGTGAAGAGCCGCTTTTTTCATGTGAATTTACCTCTTTTTTCCTCTATTGTTTCTTGACTTTTATGTCCCTTTCTCGTAGAATATACCTAGGGTCAGACGACCTTACTTTATTGTATGATTCAAGGAGGGACCATTAAAATGAAAACAGTACAGATTTCATTAAACTCAATCGACAAAGTAAAATCTTTTGTAAACGAGATTACAAAGTATGACAATGATTTTGATTTAGTATCCGGAAGATACGTTATAGATGCCAAATCCATCATGGGAATCTTCAGCCTGGATCTTTCTAAGCCGATCGACCTGAACATTCACGCTGACGGAAATGTAGACGACATCCTCGCTGCGCTGGATTCTTACATCATCAAATAATTATTTGCAGGAACATGTGCCATCTCAGGCACGTTTACATAAAAAGCTGTCTCATCGCGAGACAGCTTTTTATGTTTCATTACGAAAGGGATTCCTGTCTTACTGTCACCACTTCCGCCGTCTCAATGGCGGTTTTCATCAATTCATCGATCTTCTCTGTCAGATTCGTCTCTGATTTTTCAATCCGCTCTACATTCGGCTTCGTCACCGGATGCTTCGCGACAAATATCGTACAGCAGTCCTCATAAGGAAGGATCGAAGTCTCATATGTGTCAATCTTCTCCGAGATCTCCACAATCTCCCGCTTATCAAATCCAATCAGAGGACGGTATACCGGAAGCGTACACACTGCGTTGGTCGCCAGAAGGCTCTGCATGGTCTGGCTCGCCACCTGACCGATGCTCTCCCCTGTGATCAGTCCGAGACAGCCGTCTTTTTTAGCGAAATGCTCTGCTATCCGCATCATGTACCGGCGCATAATAATCGTCAGCTCGTCGTGCGGACATTTCTCATAGATATAAAGCTGAATATCTGTAAAGTTCACAATATGAAGCTTAATCGGGCCTGCATAAGCAGACACCAGGCGGGCCAGGTCAACCACTTTTTCTTTCGCCCGCTCGCTTGTATACGGCGGCGCGTGGAAGTAAACCGCCTCGATCTCCACGCCGCGCTTTGCGATCATATATCCGGCCACCGGGCTGTCGATTCCCCCGGATAAGAGCAGCATGGCGCTGCCGTTTGTCCCTACCGGCATCCCGCCCGGTCCCGGGATAATCTCTGAGTACAGATAAACCTCTTCCCTGATCTCCACATTCAGTCTGATGTCCGGATTATGCACATCTACTTTCATCTCCGGATAAGCGTCAAGCACCGCTTCTCCCAGCGCGCAGTTGATCTCCATGGAGTTCACCGGATATCTCTTATTCGCCCGTCTCGCCTCAACTTTAAATGTCTTATTTCCCTCCGGGTACATTTCGCCCACATAGACGACCACGTCTTTTTTCAGTTCTTCCAGCTCTTTCACCGGTTTTCTCACTACAGGGCAGATCCCTACAATACCAAAGACCTTCTTAAGGCTCTCAACGGTCTCTTCATAATCATAGCCGCCCTCGCAGTCCACATACACTCTCCCGTGGCACTTATGAACAAGGAACTCACCGTCCACATTCTGGAGCACATAGCGGATCTGACGCACGAGAGCGTCCTCAAACATATAGCGGTTCTTCCCTTTGATTCCGATCTCACCGTATTTAATCAAAAATGAATGGAATGTCATGATTCTCTCCTTTATCTTCCTGCGGCAGACGCCGCGCAGACGCCTCCCGGGGCCGCATCCGGCCCGTCAGCGCCGTGTAAATTTCCGAAGCGTCGGTACACAATTATATAATGTTTCCAGAGTATAGTCAATTTCTTCTTTTGTTGTAAATTCTGACATGCTGAATCTAAGCGTGGCGTCCAGATACTCCCTGGGCGCGCCTATGGCTTTGAGCACTCCGCTGACCGCCGGGTGATTGGACGAGCAGGCGGATCCTGAAGAGACATAGATTCCCTTGTCCTCCAGCGTATGCAGAAGCACCTCGCTTCGGACGCCGCCGATCCCCGCGCTGACAATATGGGGCGCGCCGCCCTCATCTGTCATCCCGTGCACCACAGTATGCTCAATTTTCCTGAGGCCTTCTATAAAATATTCTTTCAGCTCCCTCATCAACGCCGTCTTCATTTCCAGATCCTGATAGATCATCTTTGACGCCAGAGCAAGACCTGCAATGCCCGGCACATTCTCTGTACCGGAGCGGATATCTCTCTGCTGGCCGCCTCCGAAGAGAATCGGATGGATCTTCACCCGGCTGTCAATATAGAGAAATCCCACACCCTTCGGTCCGTGGATCTTGTGTCCGCTGGCGGAGAGAAGATCGATCCCCATTCTCTTCGGCCAGATCCGATATTTCCCGAATCCCTGGACCGCGTCAGTATGGAAGAGAATGGACGGGTTGTACTGCTTGACACACCGCACCGCTTCCTGGATGGGCTGAATTGTTCCCACCTCATTGTTTACATACATAACGGATACAAGTATTGTCTCCGGGCAGAGCGCTTCTTTCAGGGCATCCATCCGGATTCTCCCGTATTCGTCCACAGGCAGGTAAGTCACCCGGAATCCTTCCTCCTCTTCCAGATACCGCATTGTATTGAGTATGGCAGGATGCTCGATGGAGGAAGTGATCAGATGGTTTCCTCTGCGGCGGTTCGCCCGGGCGCATCCGATCAGCGCCAGGTTATCGCTCTCAGTACCGCCCGATGTGAAGAAGATCTCTTTCGCGTTCACTTTTAAAAGTTTTGCAATAGTCTCCTTCGCATCCCGTATATAGTGCTCTGCCTCCACTCCCTTGCGGTACAGAGACGACGGATTCCCATAATCCCGGCACATGACTTTATATACCAGTTCCCCCACTTCCGGATAGCACCGGGTTGTGGCGGAATTATCCAGATAAACTTCCATAGTTCCTTTCCTTTTCCTTCTTCTTTCTTACTAATAAATTATGCACGTCACGCCGAACAGGTCAAACCTCAGCTCCGGCCCGCAGGTCCTTGCTATGATTCCGGCAGGGCCGCGCCGCACTCCAGATGATACATCAGGATAGACAGCGCTGTAAGCCCGGCTGTCTCTGTTCTTAAGATCCGTTTTCCAAGGCTTATGGGAAAAGCTCCCGCCTCCCTGGCGCGTTCTACTTCCGCTTCCTCAAAGCCGCCTTCCGGTCCGATAAATACGCCCACAGACTCTCCCGGCCGGATCTTCCGGATCATGCGGACAGTCCCCTCCATTCCCTCTTCCAGTTCATAAGGGATCAGGATGACGTCCAGCTCCGACGCCAGTTCCAGCGCCTGCTCAAATGTCCTCACACTCCGGATCTTAGGGACGATGCCTCTGCCGGACTGTTCAGCCGCGCTCTTTGCGATCGCCTGCCACCGCTCCTGCTTCCTGGCCGCTTTCTTCTCATCCAGTTTTACTACCGAGCGCTTCGCCGCAAACGGAACGACCGTATATACCCCCAGTTCCACAGCCTTCTGTACAATCCACTCCATCTTGTCCCCTTTGGGAAGCCCCTGAAACAGCCAGATTCTGGACGGAAGCTCTGTATCCGAATCCAGCGTCCGGAACACATCCAGCACCGCGCGTCCCTCTTCGTAGCGGTTCACACAGCACAGATAGGTTTTTCCGCTCCCGTCACAGATCCGCACGTCCTCTCCGGGTTTCATGCGGAGTACATTTTTCATATGATTTACATCAGAACCTGAAAGAGAAATCTGATCCTTTCCGATCCATGAATGTTCTGCAAAAAACTGCTGCATTTTTTGTCTCCTTATTCTTGTAACAGTTCAGTTATCAGGAATGGCCTGGGCCAAGCTGACGCTTATTCTTTCTTCTGAGCCGTCACACAGACCCACTCGCCCTGATATGTCACATCCAGCACGTTAAGCCCGGCTTTCTTCACCGCATCCACCACAGTCTGCTCCTTGTCGTCAATAATTCCGCTTGTAATATAGATGCCGCCCGGTTTTAACTGATTCACAATCACCGGCGTCAGCTCCACAAGAACATCGGCAAGTATATTCGCCGCAACGATGTCATAGCAGTTATAGCCGGCCTTCTCCTGTATCGCTTCGTCATCAATCAGATTTCCGATCATCACTTCGTACCGGTCTTTCGTGATTCCGTTTACCTCCATATTTTCATGCGTTGCATCTATCGCACACGGGTCAAGGTCTGTTCCCACAGAATAGGCCGCCCCAAATTTCAGTGCCAGCATTCCCAGAATACCGCTGCCACAGCCCACATCCAGAATCTTTGTATCTTTTGTCACGTATTTCCTGATCTGGCGGATACAGAGCTGGGTTGTCTCATGCATTCCTGTACCGAAGGCAGTTCCCGGATCAATGTGGATCACCATCTTATCCTGATCTTCCGGCTTTACCTCCTCCCAGGAAGGAATAATCAGGATATCATCCACATAGAACTGGTGGAAGTACTGTTTCCAGTTATTCACCCAGTCCACATCCTCTGTCTCTGACTCTTCGATCAGGCACTCTCCCACGTCCACATATTCGGACATCTCCTTTAACTCTCTTCGCACATCGGAAAGGATCTTCTCCTGATCCTCCTCCGGCTCCAGGTAAAAGCTTAAGTATGCCGTTCCGTCATCTTCCTCAATCTCGGGCAGGATATCAACGAACATCTGCTCCTTATCAGATTGGGACAGAGGAATTTTATCTTCAATCTCCACCCCCTGAATCCCGAGATCCATGAGCATACTGCTGACAATGTCCTCTGCCTTGGTGGTTGTTTTCAGCCTGTATTTGTTCCACTTCATTTTCCGCTTCTCCTATCTTAACTTTATTTTATGATGCCAGGGTCAAAAGGTCTAAGCCCACATGAGCTTGCTCATAAGTGGGTGAAAGACCTTGGGACCCGCCCCGATATGAGCATAAAAGTGGGATGCATATCCCACGATATGCGAATATTGGGGCGGATTGTGGGAGTGCGTAGCACGGAACAATCCGCAGGCATCGTAGTTGGGGGCTTTTGCCCCAACATCATTTTATCTCCTTGTAACCGTACCTCTTCTTGTACTCTGACACTGTCATTTCTTCTGAAACCACAGATTCAGATCTACATTCGCGTTGATCCCGGGCACCACGCCATTTTCACTGTACTGCCACACCGCATAATCATAAGGATTCTGGGGGATCTCATGGTAATCCGCGTACCAGAATTCATACTCCGCAAGCTCTTCCATGTCAAGCGTAAATGACATCCATTTCAGGTTGGAATAGATCATCGGCTCATACCCGGCATGCTCAATTGTCTCACAGAACACTTTGCAGTAATTGGTAAATTCCTGACTCGTATTTCCATCTGTGCGCGACGTATCCCACTTTATCTCCTCTGTGTCATATATAACCGGACCGGAGATATCATAGGGCTTCACATGCTTTAGGACAAACTCTGCTTCCTCCACCGCCTCCGCGGCGCTGGCAGCCTGAGAGAAGAAATACACTCCCACGTCAAGTCCCGCGTCGAGAGCACCCTGCACGTTCTGGTCATACATCGCGTCCAGCACCAGCTCTCCGGTTTCACCGTAGGCGCGGTATCCCAGCCGTACAAAGACAAACTCCACACCGGCTGTTTTTACCTGCTCCCAGTCAATCTCCTCTCCCTGAAATTCAGAGACGTCTATGCCAAATCTGGCGGTGATTCCGTTTTTCTCATCTGTATAACTCTTATAGCCGGTCTCCTCATCCGTCTTGAGCAGCGAGAAGTCATAGGGACATGCGGAAACTCCTGAAAGAAGCGGCGCCTCATAACTATTTCCCTCCACATCCTGAAAGGAATAGTATTCTCTGCCGTCCTTTTCGTATACGAAAGGGCCTCTGTCTTCATCTGCTTCCCCGTTCTGAACCAGTTCTCCCTCTTCCCGAAGGGACAGCACCGGAGCGGTGCCGGCAGAAACAAAAAGAAGAAGTACTGCGCATACGCAGACCGCCAGAGCTGCTGCCCGGCGCTTTTTGCTTTCTGTCAGCTTCCTCTTCATATTCATCCTCCAATCTGTGACATATCTCTTGTCTCCAGCAGACTCTCCGCGCCTTCACCATCAGGAGATGGTTCCCCAAAACAGTGGCCAGACGGTTTCTCCCGGATCACTTTTCTCATGACTTCCCCGATCGCAGAATCCTGCTCTCCCTCTCTTAAGAGCTTCCGGATATCTGCCCCTGTCCCGTACTGCAGGCAGGGCTTAAGCATTCCCACGGAAGTCAGGCGGATCCGGTTGCATTCGCTGCAGAAGCGGTGAGTCACTGCGCTGATAAACCCGATCCTCCCCTGCATACCGGGGAACCGAACATAAGCGGCAGGGCCGTTTCCCACCTGTTCCCGCACCTCCTCCGGCTCGCCAAACTCATCCGACAGGATCCCGAGAATCTCTTCTCCGCTTCTTCCCGCGGACTCCTTCCCCCTGCCAATAGGCATCATCTCAATAAACCGCACATCAATCCTGCGGTCTCCGGCAAGAAGAGCGAGACGGATATATTCCTCCGCTTCTGAGGACGGCAGCGGCACACAGTTGACCCGCACCGCAAGCCCCGGAAGGGAGCAGGCAGCATCAAGCCCCGCAAGCGCCTCTTCAATCCTGCCAGTCCGGGTAATCTGCCGATAGTGTCCGGCGTCCAGAGTATCCAGACTTATATTAACTGAATCCAGGCCATTCGAAACTAATTCGTTGATTTGTTCCTTTAGTAATATACCATTCGTCGTCAGTGTTACCTGCTCAATACCGGGAATTTCCTTCAGCATTCCCACAAGCTCCGGAAGGTCTCTGCGCACCAGCGGTTCTCCGCCTGTCAGTTTAATCCGGCTGATCCCCAGCTCTGCTCCGATCCTGCAGATGCGGACGATCTCATCGAAACGAAGAATATCATCGTGAGAAACACACTTGATCCCTTCCGCCGGCATGCAGTAAACACAGCGCAGGTTGCACCTGTCTGTCACAGACACCCTCATATATGTGATCTCTCTGCCAAACTGATCTTTCATCTCGCGCACTCTCCCGCTCTTCCCGTCAGTATTGCAAGCCCGTGGCCAAGGGACGGCAGCACTGCCTCCAGGTTCTCTTTCACGGCCTTCGGGCTTCCGGGAAGGGTAATGATCAGAGTCTGTCCCCGGATCACTGATACTCCGCGGCTCAGCATGGCCCTGGGCGTCACTTTCAGGGATGCCAGGCGCATAGCCTCTGCAATGCCTGGCACATTTTTATCCGCCACAGCGAGAGCCGCCTCCGGCGTGCAGTCCCTTGGGGAAAGCCCGGTACCTCCCGTAGTGAAAACAATATCCATTCTATCATCATCGCACAATTGACACAGACATTTTTCAATTTCATTCTGTTCATCCGGAAGGAGAAGCGTTTTCCTCACATCATAACCGGCCTCTTCCAGCATCCCACAGAGAAGAGGCCCGCTTTTGTCCTCCCTCTCTCCCGCATATCCTTTATCGCTGAGTGTAACTACCGCTGCTTTCCATCTGTCATCCTTCATCATTTATTCTCCATCTGTTACAATATATTAAGTTCCCTGCGCTTTTCCTCTTTCCCGGCTGAGCTGCTCCGCTGAACACGGCCGCTCCTGTCATTGTACACGTCCCCGCTCTTTCCCCCGGTCTTCCTCAAGAGATAAATCTCGCCGATCTCCATGGACTTATCCATAGCCTTACACATGTCATAAATTGTGAGAAGGGCAGTGCTCACACCGGTCAGCGCCTCCATCTCCACGCCTGTCTTTCCGGTCACTTTCACAGTGCATGTACAGTAAACCGCGCATTCTTCTTCATCCATCTCAAAATCAATCTTACAATTGCTGATCGGAAGAATATGGCACATGGGGATCAGGTCTGAAGTCTTCTTCGCCCCCATAATCCCGGCTGTGGCCGCGACTGAAAGCACATCTCCTTTTTTTACGGTTCCTTCCCGGATTGCACGGAACACTTCCCGGTTCACCGTAATCTTTCCCACGGCCGAAGCCTGGCGGACCGTATCGTCCTTGCCGCTTACATCCACCATAAGCGCTCTCCCGTTTTCGTCAAAATGTGTAAATCCCATATTGCACCTCTCCTTTGGTCTCCATGTATTTTAGCACAGTTCATTTTCCCTGTCTATTTCCGGATTACAGTTCAGCCGCCGCGGACTGCGCGATCTCCATCAATTCGCGCTCGCTCTGCGCGTCCGCCGGATAGGGATAGGACTTTGTGACTTTATCAAACCTCCGGCGGATTTTCTCCGCCTTCTCCTCGTCATGGTCTCTCAGAAGCGCATACGCGTACTCTGCCCTGATCACCTGAGGATAGTTCTTCATCTGCTTTAAAACTTTCTGCAGATCCTTCTCCTTCCACCGATCAAGGATCTCCTCCCTCCGCTCTCCGAGCAGTTCGCAGTAGATCCGCTCAGGGATCAGAAGATATCTGTGCAGGCCGGTGAGTCCGGAATCCGCGGCGAGCAGACGGTCAATCAGCTCCGCCGCCCCTGCGAAATCATGTTCATCCATAAGGCGGCCCGCCGAAGCCACAGCTCTCGCCATTGTCATTGTATGTTTCATCCCCTCCTCGTCCGGGAGAGCGAACCACTCTTCAGGCATATCCTTTGTCCGGATCCCCTCCGCCATCTGTCCGTTCATCTTCATCTGCACCCAGAAGCTGTACATCTCTTCCCTGTTTCTGCCGATTTCTATAATATTGCGCCCGTCATTGTTAAGCATTTCAAGCTTTAGTGGGATCCCGTTCACAGCTGTAAGCCACACTCCAACCGCTGTCATAACCCCGAAGAACAGGGACAGATACCAGATTCCATCAAACGCCCCTGCCAGCAGAAAAGATACAATGCTCACAATAAGGTTCATAAGCGCTCCGCCCAGGTTATAGAGCACATAGGGGACTTTCCCGTCCTTCAGATCCGGCGGATCCATCAGGCACTGCCCGCCTGTTCCCGCCAGGGAGAACCGTTTCAGATGGATCTTTCCGTCGATCCTGATCCACATAAAACTGCCGACCCGGTAAGAGACAAACCGGTATCCGGTCAGAAGCCCGCAGATCATGTGCCCTGCTTCATGCAGGGCTGCCTGCAGAAAGAAAGCAATATACACACAGGCAGCCGCCACTATAATCGTCACAAGAATATTCAGAAAGCTTTCTTCTCCGCCAAGGTTAAAATCCGTCAGCGCCGCGATGGCATATCCGCCTGCTCCGCCGATCAGCATAGCGGCAGCCAGTCCTAGAATTCCGATCACCCTGCCGCGGATTTTTCCACGCTTTTTGTCTGATTTTACGTTCTGTCCGGTTTCCGTTTGAGCCATATATATCATCCTCTGATTTCATAATATTTTCCATGTTGATTTACCTCAACGCGTTTCCTACTCATGATAACACACCCAGAGTAAGAACTCCAATAAAAAAGAAACTGGCGCGGCTTGAGGGCTTTCCTCTACGAAAGCTTTCCGGCCGCGCCTGTTTCTCGCAGCAGCTATATATTCACTGACTTCCGGCCTGAAAAAGCCCAGAAAACAGCCCCATTTCGAGAAAAAATTCTGCGGGGATGGAGGATGGCGACGGGCGCCTTCGAAAGGGGATTAGGGAAAGTTAAAGCTGCGGTGACAGACGTTAGGACTGACGGTGGAATTGTCTGAGCGGATGCGAGTTGTCCACCGTCAGTCCTTGCATTTAGTCTGTCGCCGCAGCTTTTAGTTTCCCTTATCCCCTGGAGCGAAGCCCATCGCCGTCCTCCATCCCCGCAGAATACGTTTTGAGAATCGATTCTGTTTTCGGACGTTTCTCATCCGGAAGTTAGTGAACTTTATAGCAGCCCCCTTAATCCGCGTTACTTGCCGCGATCTTTACTCTGCTCCACAGATCGCTGATGATCTTTTTTGTATCCGCGTTGTACACGAACACTTCGTCGTTCTCATTGTCTGTCCGAGGAATGTAAGCGTTGATTCCTTCGAATTCGCCTCCCTCGCCGGACAGGACGTCCATAACTTCCTGGTTGGCAGAGGTGTATCCCACATAGCTGGAATTGTCATAGGCTCCGTCATAATCGCTGGCATAATTTATAAATTCGTGCGCGAGGTCAGGATTTTGCGCGTTGGCAGGGATAACCATGGCGTCGGACCAGAGGTTGGTTCCCGTCTCCGGCATGAAGTATCCCATGTTTTCATTCTCCGCCATGACATAAGTCGCGTCTCCTGAATAGATCAGGCCGAGCGCCTTTCTCCCCTGCGCCATGTTATCGATGATCTCATCCGTCACAATCTCTGTGTCCATAGTCTGCACACACTGTACCAGCCACTCATAGGCTTCCTGGAGCTCTGCTTCATTTTCTGTATTCATGGAATATCCCAGGGCTTTGAGCGCCATCATAAAGGAGTCTCTCTCTGAATCGTAAAGATAGACGTCTCCCTTATATTTTTCATCCAGGAAGATATTATATCCTTCCCGCTCCAGATCTTCTATGTCCACCTTAGTCTTATCATAGACAATTCCCACAGTCCCCCAGAAATAGGGCACGGAGTAATCATTATTTGGATCATAGGGCAGTCCCTTTACAGCGTCTGAGAGCTTGTCCATGCAGGTGAGCTTTGATTTATCCAGTTTCTGTAAATAGCCTTCCTCAATCAGCCTCTGTATCATGTAATCGCTTGGCACAAGGATATCATAGGATTCACCATTAGCCACCTTAATATACATCTGCTCATTGGAATCAAAGTTCTCCATCACCACCGTGGCGCCGGTTTCTTCCTCAAAATCAGGGATAATGTTTTCGCCGGTATACTCACCCCAGTTATAGATCCGGAGGGTCTGTCCCTCATACGGCCGGTCCCCGCTCCCGGATCTTCCCTGGTAAACCGCAAACACAACGAGAAGCACAAGCAGGCATCCCGCCGCTGCCGGGAAAAGCCTTCTGCGCTTTCCAAGCTCAGCCCGCACACTTTTCTTTGCCACGATCACAGGGCCTAAATTCACGGCCGCAAGGACAATGGTAATGATCACTACCACGAGAGTGGACACTGCATTAATGCTGGGGTTCACACGCTTGCTCATAGTGTAGACCACGATACTTAAGTTTTTTACCCCCTGCCCGGTTACAAAGTAGGAGATAATGAAGTCGTCCACGGACATAGTAAACGCGATCAGACCGCCCGAGATGATTCCGGGCATAATCTGAGGCACGATCACCTTTGTGAGCGCTTTCCATGGCGTTGCCCCCAGATCCATAGCCGCGTCAGCCAGGTTTGGATCCAGGGAACGGATCTTCGGCATAACGGACAGAATCACATAGGGGATACAGAACGCAATATGCGCCAGCAGCATGGTCACATACCCTTTTTCCACCTGGAAGGTGATGAAAAGAAGCATAAAACCGATCGCGGTCACAATCTCCGGGTTCATCATGGGGAGATTGTCCACCTGCTCCATAATATTCCGTATGAGCTTCCTGGAGCTGCTTAAACCTATGGCTGCAACCGTCCCCACAACCGTGGAGATCAGAGTCGCCAGAATCGCCACGCTGAACGTAGTGTAGAGCGCGGTCATCATATCGCTGGACTCCAGCATATGCTGATACCAGCGCAGAGAAAACCCGGTAAAGCTGGTCAGTGATTTACTCTCATTGAACGAGAAAACCACCATGTAGATGATCGGGAGATAGAAAAAGGCGATCATCAGAAACATTAATATTTTCCCTAAAGGACGTCTGTTCTTTTTCATGCTTCCGCCCCCTTTCCGCCCTGGTTGCGGATCTCAATCCTGCGCACCGCCATCATCAGCAGCATCATAATCACGGCGATAATCATAGAAATAGCACTTCCAAAATTCCACTCGCCGACTGTGATAAACTGGTTTTCGATCATATTTCCGATGAGGAAATATTGTCCGCCGCCCAAGAGCTTGGGGATGAAAAAGGAACTCACCGCCGGAAGGAAAACAAGCGTGATCCCATTGATCACTCCCGGGAGAGACAGCGGCAGGGTCACTCTGCGGAAAGTCTGCACCGGATTGGCTCCAAGATCCGCGCTGGCCTCTAAAAGGGAGTGATCCATCTTTGTCAGAGACGTATGCACCTGCAGGATCATAAAGGGCAGGAAATTGTAAACCATGCCGAGCAGCACAGCCCCCTCCGTATAAAGGAGCTCCATATCTCCGAGGCCGAAAAGGCTTAAGATACGCTGAATGAGACCTCCTTCGCTCAAAAGCCCGATCCAGGCGTAAGTGCGGACGAGCATGTTGATCCACATGGGAAGGGTAATGCACAGAATCAGGATGTTCTGCGCTTTTTCACTGCTTTTTGAGATCACATAAGCCGCCGGGTATCCCAGGATCAGGCAGATAATAGTCGTCTTCACCGCAATGGCGATGGATCTCCACAGGATCAGCAGGAAATCCGGATCCGTGAAAAACTTGATATAGTGATCCAGTGTAAAAGAAAAGGAAATGATGCTGTTTCCCTGCTCCATGACCGAATAAAGAGCGATCAGGGCCATAGGAAGCACCAGCATCAGCGCAGCCCACACAATATAAGGCAGCGCCAGCCTAGAAAACCGCTTCATCTAAAATACCTCCCTGGACATAACATGAATATCCTCCGGGAAAAAGGTAAGGCCCACCTCTTTGCCCGCCTCCGTGTAATCTGTTGTGTGGATCTTAAACTCCCGCCCTGTTGTGGAGAAAGTAATCTTATACACACCTTCTTTCACATCTTCCGGTTCGAAGTCATAGTCCACACTTAAATCAATACTCTCGTTCTCATCACTTAACTTCCACCCCTGGGCTCCGGCCCATGTCTTTAAATCTGTGTCAAGCGCCTGGGATTCCGTGATCTCGTCCACCGTCTTAAAGAAGTTAAATGCCATAACGCCCTCGTTCGCCTTCTCATTTTTCACAAAGGGCTGGTCCACCACATGGATATCCCTCTTTACTGTCGTCCCGTTTGCTGTGGAGAATACGACAGGGTATGTGCCCTCCTCCTTCGCCAGGTCATACTCTACTTTTGCAATAGAGATGAACTCGTCACTTTCCGGATCCCACGCCTGAGCGTTGGACAGCGCGATAATCTCCTTGTCATTCAGCGCTTCCACATCATCGATATCCACGAAGAAATCGCTTGCGCTGATCATCTCTTTTCCGTCCGCACTGGATACATCCTGGTTGCGGATGACGCGCATATTGACCGTGACGCTTGTGCCAGGTACAGTCTCCACCATGATCTCATAGTGCACGCCTTTAAAGAGAACGCTTAAGACTTCGCCTGTCAGTTTCCCGTCCTTCACATCCACAATGTCAATGTCCTCCGGCCGTATCACCACGTCCACGGGCTCATTTTCTTTAAATCCGTAATCCACGCAGTCAAAAGTAAGATCGTCAAACCGCACTTTGTAGTCTTCCAGCATAATCCCCGGGATGATATTGCTCTCCCCGATGAAGTTCGCCACATATCGGTTGGCCGGCTCATTGTAGATGTCCTGGGGAGTCCCCACCTGCTGGATCTCACCGTTTTTCATAACCACGATCTTATCCGACATGGTCAGCGCCTCCTCCTGATCGTGGGTAACGAAGATAAACGTGATCCCCACCTCCTGCTGGATCCGTTTCAGCTCATACTGCATCTCCTTGCGCAGCTTTAAATCCAGTGCCGCAAGCGGCTCGTCCAGAAGAAGCACCTTCGGCTCATTGACAAGGGCCCGTGCAATGGCCACTCTCTGCTGCTGGCCGCCTGATAAAAGTGTTGTATTCTTATCCTCAAACCCTTCCAGACCGATGAGTTTTAGCATCTTCATAACCTTCTGATCGATAATGTCTTTGCTCATCTTCTTAATCTTTAAGCCAAACGCGATATTTTCATACACACTCAGATGGGGGAAAAGAGCATATTTCTGGAACACAGTATTTAATTCTCTCTCGTAAGGCGGCTTCTTACTGATCTCCTCCCCGTCGAATATCACGCTTCCTTCATCTGCGTCCAGGAATCCTCCCAGGATCCTCAGAAGCGTTGTTTTTCCGCACCCGCTGGGTCCCAGCAGAGTGACGAACTCATTTTCATAGATATCAAGATTGACTCCCTTGAGTACAATCTGACCGTCAAAGCTTTTCACAATATTCCGGAATTCTATCAGTTTCTTCCCTTCCATCTCACACTTCCTCCTTTGCATGTGCCAGTCGCTTTTTCACATCATTTTCCAGCGATCATTTCCCAGCGCTGGAACAGCCGCAGATTCTTAACGTTCATGGCTGCTTTGCCCTGATATAAGAAACCTGCGGCTGACTCCGCTGTTTTTGCCGCTATAGCGGCCGCGCACGGCGCGAGAGTTCCGCCTGAGGAACTCTTGATTTGACTCATGGCTCTTCCTGAGTCTCAGTTAAGGATTTGGCTCAGTGGGTTTCCCCCGCTGAAAGATTCACATCCACATCCTGCGAAACCGCCGCCTCAATGGCATATTCCAGCGCTTTGGCGATCTGATCAATCGGCATAAACGGCGTTCCGTTGGGCTTATCCACCACCTGAGTACTTTCATAGGGAACATGGATAAATCCTCCCTTGACTCCCGGGAACTTCCGGTCCAGGAGATAAAGCACATGGTACATTATGCTGTTGCACACAAAGGTACCCGCCGTGTAGGAAACATGTGCCGGAATCCCATGCTTCCTCATATTAGCCACCATGGCTTTTACCGGCACTGTGGCAAAGTATGCGGTGTCCCCGTCCTCTCGTAACGCCTGCCCGATGGGCTGCTCTCCGTCATTGTCAGGTATCCTGGCCTCCGCAAGATTAATGGCAACCTTCTCCACAGTCATACAGGACCGTCCTCCGGCCTGCCCGATGCTTAAGACAATATCCGGCCGTTCCTTTTCAATCGCTCTTTCTACAACTTCCGCACTTTTGGTAAATACTGTAGGAATCTCCAGTTTCACAATCTCTGCGCCGGCGATCTCATCCGGAAGGAGCTTCACTGCCTCAAACGCCGGATTGACGCTTTCGCCTCCAAAGGGATCAAACCCAGTCACCAATATTTTCATGCTCGTTTCTCCTTTCACAAAGCAGCGGTTCAGCCCGCGCTGTTTTAAAAACCGCACTGGTATACCAGCGTGCCTGCCGCGGCTGCGCTGCTGATTTATTTAAACATTATCATATAAACAATCTGTACCACGATCAGAATCAGGGCAGGGATCACCTGGTTTTTAATCACGCCCATTCTGTTCTTCATGTCAAGCATGGCCACCGGCACGATATTGAAGTTTGCCGCCATAGGAGTGCAAAGCGTTCCACAGTAACCGCAGGTTAAAGCTACCATCCCGATAACCACCGGATCCGCGCCGTACGCCAGCACAAACGGAGCTCCGATTCCAACGGTCATCACTGTAATCGCCGCGAACGCATTTCCCATAATCATGGTGAAAAGCATCATTCCAAGTGCAAATACGATAATGCCCACATTCACATTGCCCTCCGGGATCACATTTCCGACGATTCCCGCAATTACATCGCCTACGCCTGCCGCCGTAAAGATCGCTCCAAGGCTCGCCAGAAGCATAGGAAGCATACTTAAAGGTCCCACTGTGGAGAGCAGTCTCTCTGAATCATTTAAGAATACAACCGGCTTGTTGTCCCGGGAGTAGATCATCAGGATCACAGCAGCCAGGATTACGCCGATGCCGCATCCGGTCAGCGCTCCGATCACCGGGATAAGCGCGCAGACAATCGCGCAGATACCGATCATAAGCGCCGGCAGGAAGATCTTCATGCCGATCTTTTTATAGTTCGTGTCCACTTCCTTCTCCGTAGGAGCGGAAACATGACCTACTTTCACCTTCTGCAGGATCGCGGGAACTACCATGATCACAATCAAGATACCATTGCCCACGGCCGGAATCCAGCGCCCGAACGCGATCACGATTCCCAGCGCGCACCAGAAGACGCAGGTTCCGACAGGAGATTTATTCTCCTTGTCCCGCAGGTTTTTCACGCCTGTATAAATTGCCATAAGTCCCATGAAGATATAGATCACTTCAAGAAGCTTTGTCCCTATCGTAATGGAAGGGTCTGTAAAAAATGCCATTATTTCTTTCCTCCCTCAGTACCGTAATATTTCTTCGTCAGTTTCTTATCCTTTAGATAATAATATACAATGCCCACAATCAGCGCGATAATACCAATAGGGATCTCTACTTTTGCCAGATCGAGAAGCTCTACCTCATACCCAAGCGGTTTCAATGTAGACTGCACAAGAAGCGCGCCTGAACCGCCAACGAACAGTACCTGTCCGAAGAACCATGTAATGTTCTCCATACCGGACGCCATTCCTTTGAGCTCTTCTACATGATCCTCATTCGGCTCTTTGCCGGAAGCCTCAATCGCTCCGGTCGCCATTGGCATAATGATCGGACGTACAAAGCCTGCCACGCCGCCAAAGCTTACATTAAACGCCGCGAAGATCATACGCATCACGCCGTACAGACCGATCACCAGTCCTGCGGACGCTCCTTTTACTTTCCGGATCAGGTCCGCAGCCGCCTGCTTTAATCCGTTTCTCTCCAATGTTCCTGTCACAAGCATTACGATAATAAAGATCGCCATGCTCCGGTTGTCCACAAAGGACTGTCCCAGGGTAGATAAAAGCCCCTCAATTCCAAGCCCTCCGACCAGCGCCGTCACAATCGCGGCGCACATGATGATCAGGATAGAATCTTTCTTCAGCGCAAATCCCACGATTACGATGAGAATACCGATCAGTTTCAAATACTCCATTTTTCTTCCTCCATTTCTTTTAGAATTACTTTTTTTCTATCACAACCGGGCGTTTCCGGATCAGCTTCAGTGTCATGGTATCCCCGTCTTCCCGGTACGTATCCTCCATCACGCAGATACACTGATCTGTCATCATCCGAATTGCTGCTTCGTCATGAACCACATGGGTTCTGGCGCACAGATTTAAATACTCTCCCTGTGCAGTCTCATCTGCCACCTCACTTGTGTACGCCACCGTCGTAATCCACGGAAAACGGATCGACGGATATCTGTGGGCGGGATCACTCTCAAAGGGAATCCAGTAATTGATCATCCCTTTATAATAATCTGCCGGAAACAGTCCCGGCATCCATGCGTGGGCGTAAGTCTCAAACTGATCCGCCCACTCCCGGTTCCACCGGACGATCTCAGGATGCTCTCCTACCGCGTCCGCCACAACCTCCTCCAACGCCTTGTTGACCGTATAATTGCTCCTGTACTTCTCATCGGACACATACCAGAAGTAGCCGTAAAGGAGGGATCTTGGCAGCCAGAACCCTTTATAGGACGGCGAAGTATATCCTGAAAACTGCTGTTCCCACTCATGAGTCGGAACGCCATGGTCATCCACCACAATGTCGGGAAGCGCCTTTTTCCAAAGCTTCGTAAAGCAGTGTGCTTCCGTATGGATCGTATCGTCGTGGAAATATTCGTTGTAGAATTCCTTTCCCACCGCGTTGAACCTGGCCACATGGAGCTTCCAGTACGGGTTCTCCTTCTGAAGCTCATAATGGATAGCAGTGCCGTCCACATTTTCCATGGGCACCAGAATCAAGTTCAATTTCTCCGAGAGGTCCTCATACTTCTTCTCTGTGAGGATCTTCTTCAAAAGGATCAAAAGAGCGTTCGTCGAGGACACCTCGTTCGCGTGATGTCTGGCGTTTATAATCATGGACGGATGCATGGTCAGTCTCTTCGTCCTTGATACATATCCCTCTTGCTGCGGAAGCAGTTCTATCGCATACACCTCTCTCCCTTCATAAGAGAGGGCTGTGCGGTAAACCGAGATTCCCGGCACCCGCGTCAGCTTCCGGACGATGTCCATATACTCGTCATAGCCGATCAGTCGGTTCTCCATCAGGTCTATGTCAGTGATCTTAAGATCCTTCTTTTCTTCTTCCCAGCGCGGAATCTCTGCTTCAAACACCTCGTCCTCTGCCGCACTGTCTCCTTCCTGGCTGCCGCCTGCCTCGAACCGGAGCAGATCCACGCCTGACAGATGCCTGCACGTCTCTGAAAGTCCATCTGAAATCAGACTGCAGAGCATATGTACCCACTCTTTCGGCGCGTCCGTTTTCAGGGTCACGACTGTTCTGCCGTTCCTTTCTTCCACAGACTTCATAAACAAAGACGTCTCTCTTTCCTGCCCGTCCGCTCTCAACGTCTTGTCTTTAATCTTCACGCATAGTCCGTCTGAAACTCTGTCATAGAGAACTGCACGGAACTTCGGCTGTCCCTCCCGCTTTTTAATGACCGGGAGAATAAGCCCGGGCGCGTCCAGAAGCTCTCCTGTTTTCTTAAGACCGTAGTTTTTAAAATAATCTGATCCCACAAAATACAGATCTTCATGGAGCGCGTCCAGAGAGGAAAACAAATCCTCCCTTGATCCCAGTCTCTCATCCGGCTCGCTCGCCTCTACATCCAGCAGAAGCTTTGAAAACAGCGGCTGATCTTTCGCGCAGATTCCTTCCGGATGTTTTGATTCCAGGTAGTCTGTGCACGCGGGCAGAACCTCTGTCTGAAACGCATCCCAGATTTCTTCCAAGTCCGTACGGACTCTCTTGCTCAGCACACATTCCCCGTTGATCCAGGCGCGCACATATCCTGTAAACGGATGTACCTTTCCCATCTCCGGGAAGGCGTCGAGGAAGGGGCGCTCTCCATATGACGTCTCATATGTTTCGCTGAAAATCTCATGACCGTGCTCATCCCATGCACAGAACCGGAAGGAAACCTCCTCCCCATGGCCGCCCGGGGGACTCTCCGTCCGGGAGTCCTCCGCCTGGGAGTCCTCCATTCTGGACCCCTCTGTCTTGTCCTCGCGGGTAAATGTCACCGCGTCTCTCGCGATCCCAAGGGCCCGCTCAATCTCATCCCGGATCGGATAGAGTTCCTGGAGAGGACGGATGGCAAGATCATACCAGGCTTCCGGATCTCCTGCCCCAATGTTGTTATAGGAGGGCAGGGCTCCGTTCTCCTCGTCCGTCTCCTGCGCACCTTCCGGCAGAAACGGAGTAAAAGAAATCTCCACCCTGGCCGGCTCTTTCTCTGCAAGGGAAGGGAGAACCTCCTCCCGGATCCAGGAGTATCCCTGCTTGTACGCGCAGAGCACACGGCAGTGATCCACACTGGCTCCCTCTGTCCTGGCTCTTGCCATAATCCCGCTTCTTACATCGTCCCGCACGGACTTCTCCTCACTCAGAGCCGCTTCCACTGACAATACATCTCCCGGACGCAGTCGGGGATATACCTTCTCTTCCAGAATCTGCTCAAGCACTTCCTTCTCCCAGGGGAAAGTGTAACTTTTCTCGTAAACTTTCTTTCCTGCTTTATAGTTATAAAAGCTGATCTGAGGGAACTTCTCCTCCAGCTCCCGGGTTCTTCCTGCAAGATGGGGCGAAACATACGCGTCCACACCCTCCGCTCCTTCTGAGCCCAGAGCGCAGAAAAGCAGTTCCCCATCCTCATTCTCCAGCCGGAATGCGCCCTGTATCTCACTTAAGACAGTTTCCCAGTCCCTGCCCTCCGGCTGCAGAGGAAACTTTCCGCACAGGCCAGACACAAAATCAGTCAGCGCCTCTCCCTGCCCCGTAATCCGCACTCTATAAACCGCTTTATAAGCTTCCGGTCCGGCAGGCGCAGCCTGTTCGAAAAAGATCCCGCAGTCCTCACCCGCTTCAAATACAAGGGTGTTATTCTCCTTCGGAATTCCTTCCTCAACATATCTTACCAGGCTTCCCGTATAAGCCGTTGTCTCCATCCCGAACCGGAACGCAAGATTGCAGGCTGCTGCGAGTACAAAGCTATCCGCCCGCTCCGGAATGCAGATCACAAGATCCAGCTCGTCCGCCAGACCGTCACAGTCTCTGTCCTTCAGGAAAAGCCCCGGCGCAAACAGAGCCTCCAGCCCCCGCAGTTCCCTTCCCCGCTCCTTGGGAAGACAGCCTGCGGCGTCAGACGCGGCCAGATAATCATCCGGAATCCCCGCCTGATCATGGGGCCGCTCTGCTGCCCTGCGCTTCTCTGTATTCACTTCTCTAACGGTGCCATGCTCCTCTCCCGGCACAAAAACCGGGAATACAGCCGCCTCCGTATAAAATCCCATTCGAAACGCCTGGCGCACTGCTTCTTTTCCTGTCATCTTTCCACTCTCTCACCTTTCACCGCTGAATAAACATTCATCACCAGCGTATAATCTTTACTATTTTACCATCTAATGTGGTGTCTTTGCAAGCTATAGTGCTTTACAAATAAGCCTGCATGCCATAAAATTTATATGGAAGGAGGACAGGGACAGATATGGAACGGTACGGACTTGGAGTGATGCTATATTCATTTATAAACGAAGAAGAACTGAATTCGCCTGATTATACAATAGCCAAATACCTGCTTGAAAACATGGATGATATTAAGTCCTATTCCATCAAAGAGTTTTCGGAAAAGTGTAATGTATCTGTTGCCACGATCAGCAGATTCTGCCGGAAAGCCGGTTTAAAAAATTTCTTCGAACTGAAAATGAAAATATATAATAACGACTTAATATCGCGGCCTGAGTACGAATTCAGACAGTTTTCTAAAGGCGCGGGAACACTTCCTGAGATTTATCTTGATTCCGTGATCGAAAATGTCAGGATCTTAAAGAAGCATCTGGACTATAAGACCATAGATGAGCTGGTTGATGATATCCATCTGTACAAAAGAGCCGGGGCTTTCGGGGCAATGCATATGGAAAATACCGCGAGAGCATTGCAGAGCGATCTGTTCCGCTGCAGGAAGATCATTAACATTCGATCCGGAATACCGAAACAGATAAAATATATTAAAGAGGCGGATGAAAATGATGTGATCATAATCTTTTCCCTTTCAGGGAACTATCTGAAAGAACTGCAGACCGAGGCAATCGGCTGGGAGAAAGCTCACAGGCCCAAGATATATATTGTAACCGGGAATCAAAGTACCGGGGCATCTCCCTATGTAAGCCGGATCCTCCTGACGCCTCTGGAAAAGGGTGACTTCGCGGGGCATCCTCTGGATATGAATCTTATTGCCAGTATAATCAGTCTGCAGTACTATAACAAATATGTAAGGAAATAGGAATCTGTCAAAAAAGAATCGTATTTCGGCTGAGCCAGCACCGAAAACGGTTCTTTTTTTCATAATCTGAAAATCCTTTTCTATCAGAGAAAAAACGCCACGCATTGAATTGATCTCTGCTAAAATCCTTTTGACAAAGATACATACATTTTTGAAGAGAAAGAGGAGGTTCTAACTATGGCTTATGAGAAAATGGCGCAGGAAATCGTTGACAAAGTCGGCGGTCCGTCCAACATTCAAAGTGTTGCCAACTGTGCGACACGTCTCAGGTTTGTGTTAAACGATGACAGCGCCGCAGACGAGAAGGCGCTCAAGAGTATCAAAGGAGTGGCCGGCATCGCAAAATCCGGCGGACAGTTCCAGATCATTATCGGTACAGAAGTGCCGAACGTAAAGAAAGAAGTGGATAAACTGATCGGAGAGAAAAAAGAGACGCCGCCTTCCGAAAAGAAAGAAGGAATCATAAACCGGCTGTTAAATATTCTGTCCGGTTCTATCACCCCCATGATCCCGGCGCTGACAGGCGCGGGTCTGCTGAAAGCTTTTATGGCTCTTTTTGTTACCCTGGAATGGATCAGCAATACCAGCGATGTCTACATCGTGCTGAACTTTATCGCAGACGCGGCGTTCTATTTTATGCCTGTGATCGTTGCGTATGGAGCGTCCAAGAAGTTCAACTGCAATACAGTGCTGGCAATGGTCTGTGCCGCTGCGCTGATCCATCCGAATTTCACAGCTCTGGTGGATGAAGAGACAGCGATCACTTTCCTTGGGATCCCGGTATCTCTCGTAAGCTATGGCAGCACAATTCTTCCGGCGATCTTATCCACCTGGATTATGTCCTATGTAGAGCGGATCGCAGAGAAAGTAATACCGAAATTCCTGAAATATTTTATCAAACCTCTAGTGACCATTTTAGTGACTTCCATCCTTTCCCTGCTGTTCCTGGCGCCTCTGGGAAATATTATCGGAAATGTCGTAGCAGCTGCCATCAACAGCCTGAATGCATACGGCGAGTGGATCATCCCGACAGTAATCGGCGCATGCTTCCCGCTTCTGGTTATGACAGGCATGCACTGGAGTCTTGCACCGATATGGCTGCAGTCTATCGCAGTCAACGGTTCGGAAATACTGTTAGGGCCAGGCTCTCTGGCATCCAATATCGCGCAAGGTGCGGCGTCTCTCTGTGTTGCGCTGAAAACAAAAGATAAAGAGCAGAAACAGATCGCAAGTTCCGCGGGATTTACTGCTTTAATGGGTATTACAGAGCCGGCCATGTTCGGTATCACAGTGAAATACCGCGGAGTACTGGCCTCTGTTATGATCGGTGGACTTGTAGGCGGTTTCTTCGCAGGAATTACCGGCGTTGTCCGTTACGCGGCAGGAGGGGCAGGCATCGCACTGCTGCCATGCTTCATCGGTGAGAATCCGATGAACGTTGTATATGCGATCATCACAATGATCATCGCATTTGTAGTAACCTTCATCTGTACATGGGTTTTCGGATATAAAGAAAAGCCAGAATCACCTGAACCTGTCTCTGAGACAGAAACAAAAAAAGAAACAGGAAAAGAGAACAAAACCGTGTCTGGCGGAAAAGCTGAGATTGCATCGCCGTTATCCGGAGAGGCCATTCCTCTGGAGCAGGTAAAAGATGAAACATTTTCACAGAAGATACTGGGCAACGGCGCCGCAGTCATCCCTGAAGATGGAAAATTATATTCCCCTGTAAACGGAGAAGTGAGCATGCTGTTCGATACGCTTCACGCAATAGGACTTGTTTCTTCTGAGGGAGCGGAGATCCTGATACATATCGGCATGGATACCGTACAGTTAAACGGGAAATATTTCAAAGCGCACGTAAAGCAGGGAGAACAGGTGAAAACAGGCCAGCTTCTGCTTGAATTTGATATCCCGGCAATCAAAGAGGCCGGCTATGACGTCACAACTCCGGTTATTATCAGCAATACAGCGGACTATAAGAAAATTGACAAAATATCGGGAAAAACAGTCCGTCACGGCGAGCCACTGCTGACTTTATACAGATAAAATGTTGAGGAGATAACGGAATATGCTTGAAAAAAAAGGATTTCCCCAGGATTTTCTCTGGGGAGGGGCAACAGCCGCAAATCAGATCGAAGGCGGATGGAACCTGGGCGGCAAAGGGCTGTCCGTCGCTGACGTCGCAAAGCTGAAACCGGACGTTGATATTAAAAATATGAGTGAACACTGGAAAATCACCCTGGACGATATCCGCGCCGCAGCCAAGAGCAGCGACACGGTGTATTATCCGAAACGTCACGGTTCAGACTTCTATCATCATTACAAAGAGGATATTGCGCTGATGGCGGAAATGGGATTTAAGGTATACCGTATGTCCATTGCCTGGTCCAGAATCTTTCCCAATCTGGACGACGAAGAGCCCAATGAAGAAGGACTTGCATTTTATGATAAAGTGTTTGAGGAACTTCAGAAATATCAGATCGAGCCGTTAGTGACGATGTCCCATTATGAACCGCCGCTGGCCCTTGCCACAAAATACAAGGGCTGGTCAGACCGGAAAGTAATCGATTATTTTGTATGCTTTGTGGAGACGATCTGCGAGCGCTACAAAGACAAGGTAAAATACTGGATTACATTCAACGAAATCGACAGTATTATCCGTCATCCTTTTATGACCGGAGGCCTTCTGCGGGAACAGTTTGACACAGAGACGGAATATGAACACTCGATCTACCAGGCCATGCACCATCAGTTTGTGGCCAGCGCCCTGGCAACCGGGATCTGTCACAAAATCATCCCCGGTTCAAAGGTAGGATGCATGATCACGAAGCAGACTTATTATCCCTATACATGCAGGCCGGAAGACGTGCTTGAGGCACAGCTTGATGCCAGAAAGCTTTATGCATTCTCAGATACGCAGGTATTCGGAGAATACCCGCCGTACCTCCTAAAGATGTATGAAGAGAAAGGAATCAAGATAAAAAAAGAGGCGGACGATGACCGTATAATGAAAGCATATCCGGTGGATTATGTCTCTTTCAGCTATTACAGTTCTTCCTGCTCGGCAAAAGACAAGACAAACCTTTCCATCAATCCCGGTAATACTGCCTCCTCGATCAAAAATCCTTATCTCAAGGCAAATGAATGGGGATGGCAGATCGATCCGACCGGCCTGAGAATCTCGCTGATCGAATTGTATGACCGCTATCACAAACCTCTGTTTGTGGTGGAGAACGGGCTTGGCGCGAAGGATGAAGTCCTTCACGGCGAGGTGAATGACGATTACCGGATCGCATACATGAAATCCCATATTCAAGCCATGTATGACGCAGTCACCTGTGACGGAGTGGAACTGATGGGATATACCTGCTGGGGATGCATCGATCTGGTTTCGAATTCGACAAATCAGATGGACAAACGTTACGGACTGATCTATGTAGACTGCGATGATTTCGGAAATGGCAGCTATAAGAGACTGAAAAAGAAATCCTTCTACTGGTATAAAGAACTGATCCGCTGTAATGGTGAAAATATAGCAAAATAATACCCAAAGGGGAGCACCGTCCTGGTGTTCCCCTCTTTGTGCAGCGGCGCTATTAAAAATATCAATAAGCTCCGGCCCGTTTTACTTTTTCACTTTCTCTCTCAGGATCTCAACGATACAGCTGTGTTTCTTTGTCTTCCTGTCATATGCGATTCCAACCGCAAGAATCCGGCCGGTATATAAGGGCTTATCTCCTAATTTTCCCTGAAACCTGAGAGCATACTCCCGGTCTTTAATCTGCCGGATCGCCTCGTCAGCGGTATGGTCAACTTTTAATTCTATGATTATGTTATCATCATCCTTTCGCATCGGATAAAAGATAAAATCAACATATCCCTTTCCCGCTCTGTCTTCCCGTTCAATCTGGTAGGAATCTCTCGCCTCCAGGTATACCAGTCTCACAATTGCCGCGAGTTCGGCTTCATTACTGTATATATCATGCGGGCTTTCCGTATTATGCGCATATTCCAGGATCTCCGCCATTGTATTCACATCTCCCTGCTTTGTAGCCCGGAGCATTTTCGCGGACTCCGCGGCAAGGCGGTTTACATATCCCAGCGAAGATTCCTTCTGTATCATATCAGCAAATTTGTCCATCAACTCCCTGTTCGGTATGGATACCTGATCATTTTCACTGCTTAAAAATCCATAGACAACCATTGCGGAAAGAATCTCATCCCGGGTTCTCAGATCCATAGATGTAGCTGCATACTCCTGAATTTTTGCTTTGACGGGCGTACCGGATACCATCAGAGCCAGGTCATCCCGCACTGCATCCACATTTTCCCTGATGTAATAGAATATCTCATCATACGGACCCGAACTGGTCCAGTAACTTCCAAGCTGATTATCTGTCAGTGCCCCCACCACAGACCGCGGATTATAAAGACGTTTGCCCGACAAAGTCTGATAGCCGTCATACCAAAGCTCAAGCCCTTTTCTGGTCACGGCCGGTTCTTTTTCAATCTTTAAATACCGGTGATACAGCTCATCCACTTCTTTATCTGTAAATCCGAAATAATCACTGTATTTTTCTCTGCCCGCCATCGTATATTCATAGAACATATTCAGCTCAGATCCGCTGGAATATTTCGCAATCGGGAGGATTCCTGTCATGTAGGCCAGTTCAACGTAAGGCTGATCTTTCAAAAGATTGCTCAGGAAGTCGATATAAGCGGCTTTATCATCCTCTGTGATAAATTCTCTGTGAAATATAAAATCCCACTCGTCTAGTATGAAAATAAATTTTTCTCCACTGCCAAACTCAATAATACTGTTAAATGCATCCCAAAGCGCATCCTCCCCGCTTATAGGAACCTCCGGATAGGCTCTCCTTAAATCCTCAGTCAGCCTTGTTTCGATCCTGTCAATATACTCATCATATGACCTGCATCTCCTCGGCATCTCATTGAACATGATGTGGATAACATTGTGTTGATTCAGGTGATTTTCATACCAGTCAAATGAAGATGCTCTTAGCCTCCCAAAGATTTCCCGGCTGTCGTTCTCCTTACAGAAATAAGATGAAATCATATTTGCCATCACAGTTTTCCCAAAGCGCCTCGGTCTGGTGATGCATATATACCGATGGCTCTTTCCCATCTCACTCTCATGTCCTTCTTCCAGCTCATCCCTGGATTCAACGACCGGCACAAGATATTTTAAAATATCAGATTTATCCACAAAATACGTAGAAAGCGCATCCTCCCGGAACAACAGATACGGCTTTTTACTGTTTAAATAAAATCCCATCTATTTCACCTGCTTTTCTAAAGTCTTAACAATATTTTACGCCCCATTATATACAGTTCAACTTTATCATGCCCTCATAAAAATATCAAGAAGTCCCGGACGGACGTTTTGCATACAGAAGTCATTGAACTTTATAGCTGAAGTTACTTGAATCATATAGTCTTCCGAGTTAAAATATTTTTGTCTTCTGCCAAAAGCCCCTCTTTGAGCAGGGCGTCCCTCCGGCAGAGGATGACGTATAACATTTGACACAAGGATGAACTTTCTATGAAACGGATACTTTTGATCGAGGATGATATGGATCTTAACAAAGGGCTGGCCTATGATCTGGAACTGAGCGGTTTCCGGGTATATCCGGCCTTTACTCTGTCTGAAGGCAGGGCGCTTCTTCAGGACAAAGGCGCTGACTTAATCCTATTGGACGGAAGTCTTCCTGACGGCGACGGCTTTTCCTTCTGCCGGGAGCTGAAACAGAGCTGCAGCGTGCCTGTTATCTTTCTGACTGCCCGGGATATGGAGCAGGATGAGATGCAGGGCTTTGACTGCGGGGCGGACGATTACATCACCAAGCCTTTCCGCATGCCCATTCTCCATCGGCGGATCGAGGCGGTTCTCAGGAGACAGGCAGATGGAAAAGGCACTGCGGATGATTCAATCTACACCGACGGGATGCTTCAGATCAACTTCTCGGAACTTACCGCCTCCATTCAGGGCGCGCCGCTTCCGCTTACTCCTACGGAATTTAAGATTATCCGCCTTTTAACCGCCAATAAAACAGTGACCAAACAGCTTCTGCTGGAGAAGATCTGGGATTCTTCCGGAAACTATGTAGATGAGCACGCTGTTGCGGTAAACATCGGCAGACTTCGAAAGAAACTGAACATCTCCGGCCATGATTTTATTAAAACCATGTACGGCATGGGTTATCAATGGCAGAAAGCGGAGGGTGCGGCACTATGACCATTCAGACTATAGTTTCATATACTTTAATGGGTCTGGCTCTCATCATTCTTCTTCTCGCTGTCCTCACTATGCTTTACACACGCAAAAGTCTGACCGAGTACAGCCGGAAGCTTTCTTCCACCCTGGACGCCATGATCGCGGGGAATCAGGAGATCGCCTTCGAGGAAGAAAAAGAGACGCTCATCGGGCGGATCCAGGTGAAGATGCGCAGCCTGTATGAAATCATGCTTGCTCAGAAAGAAATCACCAGGAAGGAGAAGCAGCAGCTTGAAGAGACTATAAGTGATATTTCTCATCAGGTAAAAACTCCGATTGCCAGTCTTAGGATGTATCACGATTTTCTCTCCAGGGAGAACCTTCCGCCCCAAAAACAGGCGGAATTTCTCTCTGACTCAGACCGTCAGCTCGACAAGCTGGAGTTCCTGATGAAAAGCATGATCCGCATGTCACGTCTGGAAACCGGCATGGTCACGCCGCTTGCCGCTCTTGAACCGGTGTATCCACTGATTCAGCAGACTGTCTGTGACATTGCTCCAAAGGCGCAGGCAAAAGGGCTTGACGTCCGGGTTGACTGCCTCGCAGATCTGAAAGCCTGGTTTGATCCAAAATGGACGCAGGAAGCCCTGTTTAATCTTCTGGACAACGCGGTAAAATATAACAGAGAAAACGGAAAAATCCTTATCCGGGCTGACCGGACTGACTATTACATCCGCATTCAGGTAAAGGACACCGGTAAAGGGATCCGTGAAGAATCCCTTCCTCTTATCTTTAAACGCTTCTACCGGGAGGCGGATAACTCTAATGAGGAAGGAGTTGGCATTGGTCTGTATCTTGCCCGCCAGATCATCATGCAGCAGAAAGGGTTCATAGAAGCTTCCTCCCAGGCCGGGAAAGGATCTGTCTTCGCCATTCATCTTCCTGCGGATAAATAATCCTCTCAATTCTGTGATAATTTTGAGATCAGTTTGAGAGGATCTTTTTGTATTCTTTAACAAACGAAACAGGAGGAATCTTACTATGAGTTATATTTTGCAGGCAGTCAATCTGAAAAAATATTATGGAAAGAAACCAAATATCACAAAAGCACTGGACGGCGTGAGCCTATCTGTAGAACAGGGAGAATTCGTCTCTATCATCGGCACCAGCGGAAGCGGCAAGTCCACCCTCCTTAACATGCTTGGCGGTCTGGACACGCCGGATTCCGGCGATATTGTGATCCGCGGAAAGAAGATCGCAAAGATGAATGATGAACAGCTCTCTATCTTCCGCAGGCGCAATATCGGCTTTGTCTTCCAGAACTATAACCTTGTGCCGATCTTAAATGTATATCAGAATGTCGTCCTTCCCATTGAGCTGGACGGCAATCCCGTGGACAAAGATTATGTTGGCCGCATCATCCGCATGCTCCATCTGGAGGAAAAGCTGAACAACCTTCCCAACAACTTGTCCGGCGGCCAGCAGCAGCGTGTGGCAATCGCCCGCGCGCTCGCCAGCAAGCCTGCCATCATCCTGGCTGATGAACCTACCGGAAATCTGGATTCCAGGACGTCTCTGGAAGTGATGGAACTGCTGCGCATGACCAGCACAGAATTCAATCAGACTCTGGTCATGATCACACACAATCCCGAGATCGCTCAGGTGGCGGACCGGATGATTCGCATCGAGGACGGAAAGATCGCCTCAGAAAGGGAGGTGTAATCCATGCTGCTGAAAAACGATAACAAACGTTTCATCCGGACATTGTCCGGGAACTGCTTAAAGGCAAATAAGATCCGAAACGTAATCGCCCTTCTGGCCATTGTCCTGACTGCGGTTCTGTTTATGACCGTAGCGACTGTCGTACAGGGAGTTCAAGTCAGCACAAAAGAGCAGGCCGTCCGCCAGTCCGGGACACGCGCCATGGCTTCTGTTAAGTATCTCACAACGGAAGAGACAGAGCAGATCCTCTCTGATCCCGCATGGAAAGAAGCGGGCGCGGAGCGTTCGCTCTGGTCCGTAGGGAATCCGGAGCTTATTAATCTGAACGTAAATATGGCGTGGATGGACGAAACCCACGCCAGCTTAAACTATATTGATCTCACAGAAGGACATATGCCTCAGGAAGAATACGAAGCTGCCCTTGACACAGAAGTGCTCCGCCTCCTTGGAGCAGAGCCCAGGCTCGGAACAAAGATCTCCATTCAGTACATCACGGACAGCGGAGTTAAGACAGCTGAATTTACTCTGTGCGGCATCTGGGAAGGCGAAAAATACGAGCAGCGCTCAACAATCCTTGTATCCGAGCCATTCCTTAAAAACAGGATCGATGAGAGTACCATCAAGCACGACGCCACTGTTCCCGGATCCTGGTCTGTGCGCGGAACTTTTGACTCCGACAATGACATCGAGGGCGAGCTTAACGCCGTCATAGAACGGGCCGGGTTTAACCCGGACGCGGAGCGCGGGGAGGCGGACTTTGTCATCCACAATGTAAATCCCGCCTATGAGACAAACAGCTCGATCCCAGGTGAGATGATCGCAGGCGGCATTGCCGGTGTGGCGCTGATCCTGTTCGCCGGATACCTGATCATCTACAACATATTTCGCATTTCCATCTTAAAGGATATCCGGCTCTATGGACAGCTCAAGACCATCGGAGCATCTCCGAAGCAGATCCGCTATATCGTAAAACGCCAGGGATATGTCTTATCCGCCATCGGTATTCCCTTCGGGCTGATTTTCGGATGGCTTCTCGGAAATGCCCTGCTCCCCCTGATCATGGCTACCACCAGCGCGGGAGCCTCTGTATTCGTTGTGCCTCATGTCCTTCTCTGGATCGGCGCCGCGCTGTTTGCCTTCCTGACCGTTTCCTTAAGCTGCAGCCGTCCCGGACGGATGGCAGGCCGCGTCTCCCCTGTGGAGGCTCTCCGGTACCAGGAAAGTGACAGCGGAAAACAGACCTCAAAGAAAGGCGGTTCTTCCAGGCACCGGATCTTCCGCATGGCCTGCGCTAATCTGACCAGGAGCAAAGGCAGAACAGCTCTCGTGGTGATGAGTATCTCCCTTAGCATTCTCCTTTTAAACAGCATCTTAAACGCCACAGGATGCTTTGACGAAGAGACCTATGTCCGCAGAGAAGCAGTCACAGATTTTACTGTGCAAAGCGCGGCCTATGAGAATTACTCCGTGGACGACTACACAAAAACTCTGAACCCCGTACTCGTCCGGCAGCTCGCCGCCCTGGAGCATACAGAAGACTTCGGACAGGTATACGTCCATCTCGTTCCTCAGGAAGAATACCCATTCACAAACCTGGGCTACCAGATCGGCATTTCAGAAATTAACGGAGAAAAAACCACTATGCCAGATGAACTGACTGAAGACTCCATCGATGCTTCTATTCTCGACTTCGACTGGCGCTGCACCGCCTACGGCTGGGATGAAAACATGATGAACAACATGACTCTTGTCGAGGGAGAGCTGAACTATGAAAAGCTGAACAGCGGGAACTATGTCATCATGGCCGGAACTCTCAGAGACGACGGAGAATATTTTACAGAGGCACAGGATTATCACGCAGGCGACCGAATCAAAACCATAATAAATGGGGAAGAACACGAGTATGAAGTACTGGCTGTTGCGGGCATTCCCTCAGGTTTTTCCACTTCTTCATCCTGGGGCGCTTATGAGAACGTTGTCTTCTCAGAGCCGCAGTTCCACGCCCTCTTTCCTGAAGACACAGATCCTCTCGTCTGCGCGTTCAACGCAGAAAAAGGCGCCTTTGACTCCCTGAATGAGGAAGTAACTGCCATGGCTTCTCAGTTAAGCGGCAGAGTTCTCACCCGCCTCTCCGCAGAACAGGATTTCCTCGAGATCCAGGGGACCTACACCGCAGTGGGAATTGTACTCTCTTTCATCTTCGCAGTCATCGGCATCCTGAACCTGACCAACGTGCTCTTAACCGGAGCTATCGCCCGCCAGAACGAGTTTGCAGTCATGAGAAGCATCGGCATGAGCCGCCGCCAGCTCTGTAAGCTCTTCGTATATGAAGGAATTCTGTACGCCTTATCGGCCGGGATCTTAAGCATCGCCTTAAGCGCTCTCCTCTCACTGACTGCGGTAAAAGGGTTCCTCTCCGGCTGGTGGTTCGCAAAATACCACCTCATCCTCACGCCTGCGGTCCTGGCGGCCCTCGCCTGCATCGCTCTGGCGGCGTTCATCGCATATGCAGTTGACAGAGTGTGGAATAAAGGAAGTATAGTAGAAAAATTAAGACGGGTAGAATAAGATTTCAGCTATAAAGTTCACTAACGTCCGGATGCAAAACGTCCGAAAACAGGGAATATTTCAAAAACGTATTCTGCGGGGATGGAGGATGGCTCCGGGCTTCGCTCCAGGGGATAAGGGAAACTAGGAAGTCCCAGCCACGGATTAAAAGCAGGGACAGACGGAGAGCAACTCGCTTCGCTCAGACAAATCTCTCCGTCTGTCCCAACATCCGTAACCGGAACTTCGAGTTTCACTAATCCCCTTCCGAAGGCGCCCGTCGCCATCCTCCATCCCCGCAGAATCTTTCTTGAAATGGGGCTGTTTTCTGGGCTTTTCAAGCCGGAAGTTAATGAATTTATAGCTGTCAAAAGAAGCAGGCGCGGCCGGAAGACTTTCGTAATGGAAAGCCTACAAGCCGCGCCAGTTGTGCGTTTCAGCCTGTTTAGGGCAATAACACTTCCGACTGGAAATACGCAGGAAGCGGAGCGGACGGCTTGAGTATACTTTCTGGGGAAGGGGACAGCCGGGAGATGTGACTTT
>CALWTQ010000031.1 GCA_944384505.1 uncultured Mediterraneibacter sp. | reverse complement strand
GGATGGTTTGAGCATACTTTCTGGGGAAGGGGACAGCCGGGAGATGTGACTTTGGAGGAATCCGATGAAAATCTTGAAGGGCGGAGAGATGTTGTTAAGCGGCGCGCAGGGATTGTCTGAGCGGAGCGAGTTGCCCGGAGCGCCGCTTTGCCCTTAAACATCTCTTCGGCCTGTTAGATTTTCCGGATTCTGGAACGGAACATCGCACGGCTGTCCCCTTTCACAGAATACGTATGCTCAAACCATCCGCTCCGCTTCCGGACGTGAGTCATAGGAATTGTTAGTGCGCTAAATAGCTGCCAACCTCACCCCGCCACCCGGTTTTTATTCCGCCACTCTCTCGGCGACACTCCATACACGTTTTTAAACGCCCTGGAAAAGTGCAGCTGGTTCGGATACCCCACGGCATTCCCGATATCTCCGATTGACAGTTTGGTTAGTTTCAGAAGCTCGGCGGCTTTTGTCATACGGTAATTCATAAGAAACTCCTGGGGCGATTTCCCCAGTGTCTCCTTGAAGATCCGGCCGAAGTAGGTTCGGTTCAGCCCGCAGAATGCGGCGATGCCTTCAACGGAGATATCGTTCTGGAAATTCTGTTCTATATAGTTCAGTGCTTCTTTGATATAGAAGTCACGCACCTTCCCTCCGGTGGAAAGCCTCATGGAGGATGTGGAGCGGGAGAGATAGTCTATAAAGAGGTAGAGGTGTCCGATCAGGTGGAAGGGGGATTCGCTGCCGTGCTCCACCAGATAAAGTATCTCATCTTTCATCTTCTCGCGGAGTTCTCCGGAGGAAGCCTTGTAGATCGGTTGATCCGGCGTCAGCCCCGCGATCTCTATTATCTCACGGGCGCGCAGTCCATCGAACTCAACCCATGCGTATTCCCAGGGGAGATCCTGATCCGCTATATATGTGCTGATCTGTTTTGGGAAAAGCATGAATCCCTGCCCGCTTTTGATCTGATATTCGTGAGTTTCTCCCTTTGAATCATTTGCCATAAGACGGCCGGTGCCGGAGAGGACATAGTGGAACAGATAGTGGTTTCTCGCAGCCGGTCCGAAGGAGTGGGCGGGGCTGCACTGTTCTTTCCCGAACTGGTAAAGTCCCAGGTCTACAAAGTTCTCATTAGGAAATACGGAAAATAGAAGATCACTCATAAGCACTCCAATCTATTAAACGGTGAACCATTCTAATTGTGATTATATCTCAAAATATATCAAAATGCGACCATACTTTTCATAAAAAATATTAAAGTTTCATAATGGCATAAAACAAAGAAAATACGGCTATTTTTAGATGCATTTTGCAATGATATAATGTGTGCAGCAACAAGAAATGAGAAGAAAGGAGTTGGGATTTTATGAAAATGAGAAAAGCGGTCAGCCTTATACTTGCAGCATCAGTGCTCTCTGCGCTTGTTCTTCCGGGATGCGGATCGGATGAGAACAGCGGGAAGACAGAGATTGAGATTCTGCAGTATAAGCCGGAAGCCGCAGCGTACTTTGACCAGGTGGAGGAGGAATTCAACGCCGCCCATGACGACATCCATCTGACCATCAGTTCTCCGAATGACGCCAGCACTATCATGAGGACGCGGTTCATCCGGGAAGACTATCCGGATATTATTGGAATAGGAGGAGATATCAACTATTCCTATTACGTGGATGCGGGAATCCTTGCGGATGTATCAGACTACGAAGGACTTGCGGATATCAATCCTACATATGTGGATATCCTGGAATCTCTTGAGATTGTTCCTACGGAAGGGACATATGGGGTTCCCTACGTGGCAAATGCAGCCGGTATCCTGTATAACCGAGATCTGTTTGAGGAGCACGGCTGGGAGATCCCCGAGACATGGGATGAGCTTGTTGCGCTCTGTGAGGATATCCAGGCAGAGGGAATCCTGCCGTTCTACTTCGGATTCCGCGATACCTGGACCTGTCTTGCCCCGTGGAATGCTCTCGCGGTCGGCCTGGCCCCCTCTGACACCTGTCAGAATGTAAATGCCGGGGAGACAACATTTTCAGAAGAGTACAGGGAGACTGCGGAGAAGTGTCTCCAGCTTGTAGATTATGGCCCTGATGATCCGTTCGCATACGGATACAATGACGCATGTACAGCGTTTGCCAACGGAGAATCCGCCATGTATCCCATAGGAAGCTATGCAGTTCCGCAGATCTTATCGGTAAATCCGGACATGAATATTGACTCTTTCGTAATGCCCGCCAATAATGATCCGTCGAAAAATACGCTGAACTCTGGGGTTGACCTGATGTTCGCTGTGACAGAGGAGTGTAAGAACAAAGATGCGGCTCTTGAGGTGCTTGATTTTCTCCTGGAGGATGACAATATCCAGGCATATATTGACGATCAGAACGCGATCCCCTGTAAGATGGGCGACTTTACTCTTGCATCCCAGCTGGACGGCATGACTTCCTTTATTGAAGAGGGAAATATGACAGATTATCAGGATCACTACTATCCGTCGGAAATGGCAGCCGACGCATTGATCCAGACTTTCCTGATCAATAAAGACGTGGATAAATTCCTGAGCGATTTCGATACACGCTGGCAGAGATACAACAGGGATATCATCCGTGAGGTTCAGGAGTACAACGAAGAACACGGAAGCGATGAGTAGGAAAGGAGCTGGGAACCATGAAGAAAACTCTGACAGCAAAGCAGACGTATATGCTGATCACAATACCGATACTGGCGCTGTTCGTCTGCTTTAATACAGTGCCGCTGATCCGCGGCGTGATTTACAGTTTTACGAACTTCAAGGGGTTCGGAGACTATGACTGGGTTGGGTTTAGAAACTATATAGATCTGTTTACAGATCCACGAATCGGAAACTCTTATCTGTTTACGATTAAACTTGCCATTGTGGCTACCATTGTAACAAATGTAATCAGTCTGATCCTTGCTCTGGGATTAAACAGTAAGATTAAGGGAAAGACATTCCTGCGCGCGGCTTACTTCGTACCGAACGTGCTCGGGGCTCTGGTTGTAGGATATATCTTCCAGTACATCTTCACCTATATTCTCCCTGAGCTCGGGAAGATGATTGGAAGTGAGACGTTTAGCACCAGTATGCTCTCCAATGAGAATACGGCCTGGATCGCAATCGTTGTCGTATGTGCATGGCAGAACATCGCAATGAATACGATCATCTACATCTCCGGACTTCAGACCGTGCCGGAGGACGTCTACGAGGCCGGCGACCTGGACGGGGCAACAGGATGGAAGAAGTTCAGATATCTGACATTCCCGCTGATTATTCCATTCTTTACCATCAACATGGTTCTCTGCGTAAAGAACTTCCTGATGGTATTTGATCAGATCATGGCCATGACACAGGGAGGCCCTGCGCAGAGCACGGAGTCTATCTCATACCTGATTTACAACAATGGTATGAAAGGCGGAAGTTTCGGATATCAGAGCGCGAACGCGGTTGTATTCTTTATTGTAATTGTAGTGATATCCGTGGCACAGATGTCCATATCAAATAAGAAGGAGGAACAGTTATAATGTATGAGAAAATGAAAGCAAGAGTAAACTGGCCTGTTACAATCCTTCTGTTTATCGGACTGCTCACGATTATATTTCCTCTCTATATGGCGGTTGTGATCGCGTTTAAGCAGCCGTCTGAGATGACGACAAGTATCTCCGGAATCCTTTCCCTGCCCAGGACATGGAGCTTAAGCAACTTCGCACAGGCGATGGAAGTGACGGACTTCTGGAGATCCTTAGGAAACAGCCTTCTGGTGACAGTCCTCACCGTTGTGCTCAGCATCCTCCTTCACTCGCTGATGGGGTATGCTGTGGGGAGAAATAAGGCGCACAGCAAAGTTTATAATGTGGTTTATCTCTTTATTGTAAGCGGTATGTTCGTGCCGTTCGCGATTCTGATGATGCCTCTGGCGAAACAGACAGCGGAGATGCATCTTGCAAATTGGGCTGGCGTTATTCTTCTGTATGTGGTATTCTATATGCCGATGAATTTATTGCTATATACGGGATATCTTGTGAATATTCCGATCGCACTTGAAGAAGCGGCGAGAGTGGACGGGGCAAGTACATGGCGGACCTTCTGGAAGATTATCTTCCCGATTATGAAGCCCATGCATGCGACAGTTGCGGTAATTACAGCCCTTGCAGTGTGGAATGATGTTATGACTCCTCTGGTGATTATGGCAGGAAGCGGTCAGAATACGCTGCCGCTGGCACAGCTTACGTTCCAGACACAGTTCGGCACGAACTACAATCTGGCGTTTGCTTCCTATCTGCTGGCTCTGATTCCGATTATTATCTTCTATGTGATCTGCCAGAAGCAGATTATAAACGGAGTGGTAAACGGCGCTGTGAAATAATCAGATCCGGACATACGCATATGTATTGCAGCCGGGCGGGTGTGATGTGCGGTAAGGTACATTTCACCTGCCCTTTATCAGATTTATGTACCAGGAGGGACAGGACTATGAGTATAATTTACGATGAGAAGCAGAAAACGATCAGTCTGCACACAGAAAATACAACTTACCAGATGCAGGTGGACCGCTACGGATTCCTGCTGCATCTTTATTATGGAAAGCGCTCGGACGGGTGCATGGATTATCTTCTGACTTACTACGACAGAGGATTCTCTGGCAATCCGTATGAGGCGGGAACGGATAAGACTTACTCCATGGACGCGCTTCCCCAGGAATTCCCGTCCCTTGGAACCGGGGATTACCGGACGCCGGCCTGCATCATTAAGAATACAGACAGAACATACTGCAGTGATTTCCGCTATGAGAGCCATGTGATCAGGGAAGGAAAGTATGCCTTAAAAGGGCTGCCGGCAGTGTATGCGAACGACAGCGAGGCCCAGACTCTCGAAGTCACTCTGATTGACCGGGTATCCGGTGTGAAAGCGGTGCTCCTCTACGGCGTCCTTCCGGCATACGATGTGATTACCCGTAGTGTGAAAATTGTGAATGCGGGAGTGGGACATGCCTCTGTGAAAAAACTGATGCCCGCGTGTCTGGACTTTATCGGAGGAAATTACGATTTTATTACATTTTACGGACGCCATGCAATGGAGCGGAACATGCAGAGGATGCCCATCGGGCACGGCGTGTCCAAGATCGGCAGCTTAAGAGGGACTTCCAGCCATCAGTATAACCCTGCGGTTATCGTGGCGGAGCATGACGCGACAGAGGATGCAGGGAACTGCTATGCCCTGGCCTATGTTTACAGCGGCGGCTTTCAGAGCGAGGCCGGAATGGATCAGTATTATCAGACAAGAGTGCTCATGGGATTTTCCGAGGAGCAGTTTGCATATCCGCTGGAAGCCGGAGAGGAATTCCAGTCTCCGGAAGTTATCCTGACCTGCTCCACAGAGGGCCTGTCAAAGCTCTCGCAGAATCTACACCGGTGCATGCGGACTCACCTGTGCAGAGGCAAATATAAAGAGACCGTGCGTCCGATCCTGTTGAACAGCTGGGAGGCTTCTTACTTTGACTTTACCGGGGAGAGTCTTTTAAAACTTGCAGAACAGGCGGCGGAACTTGGCATTGAGATGTTTGTTATGGACGATGGCTGGTTCGGACACCGCGACAGTGACCAGCGGGGGCTGGGAGACTGGCGTGTAAATGAGAAAAAACTGGGCTGTACACTGGGAGAGTTGATCGGAAAGATCAATGACATGGGATTAAAGTTCGGTATCTGGATCGAGCCGGAGATGGTAAACGAGGACAGCGACCTCTACAGGACCCATCCGGACTGGGCGTTTGTGATTCCGGGACGCCGGCCGAACCGTTCAAGACATCAGCTTGTGCTTGACTTCTCCAGAAAGGAAGTTGTGGACTATATTTATGAACAGATCTGCGCGGTGCTGGATCAGGGCAATGTAGAGTACATAAAGTGGGATATGAACCGGAGTCTTGCGGATATTTATTCCGCGACAGCGGACAGCCAGGGCAGGGTGCTGCATGACTACGTGCTCGGGCTCTATGATTTCCTGGAAAGACTGGTAAACAGATATCCGGACATCCTGATCGAGGGGTGCAGCGGAGGAGGCGGAAGATTTGACGCGGGAATGCTTTACTACACGCCGCAGATCTGGTGCAGTGATAACACAGATCCCATTGACCGCCTGGAGATCCAGTACGGAACATCATTCATATATCCGTCATCTTCCGTGGGCGCGCATGTTTCCGCGTCGCCCAACCACCAGACGGGAAGAGTGACTTCTATGCGGACAAGAGGAGTTGTCGCACTGGCAGGGACATTCGGCTATGAGCTGAACTTAAATGAATTAAGCGAAGACGAAAAAGAAGAGATCCGCCGGCAGATCGGACAATATAAACAGTATGCGGCGCTCGTCCAGAGGGGAATCTATTTCAGGCTTACCAATCCCCAGAATGATGCGGTCGGCGCGTGGGAGTTTGTTGCAGAGGACCGTTCCGAAGCGCTTGTGCAGACTGTTGTCATAAAACAGCACGCGAATATGTGGGTAGATTATGTGAAAGCGAGAGGGCTTAAAGAAAATACAATGTACCGCGAGACTGAGAGCGGAAAACTATACAACAGCACAGCCCTCATGGAGGCAGGTCTGCCTGTGCCGGTTGAAATGGGGGAATACCGCGCGTACCAGTGGCATTTCGTACAGGAAGATTAGTACCAGTTTACTCTGACACTGAATCGTGAAAAAGAAAAGAACGTCAGGGCAGATTTTGACAGATCTGCCCTGATGCATATCTGACGGGAGATGACTCCCGCGCCAGGACCCGCTTACGAGTCCTGAAAAAATCTAACAGACGGGAGAAAACAGAGATGGCAAAGAAATCAAGAGCTGCGAGAAAAAAAGAGACATCAAAAGCACAGGAAGGAAGAAATAAAATCCAGGCGAATACAGCCGGAAGCGGCGTGGCGGCCGCGGCGAAGAAAGCGGAAGAAGAGAAGAAAGCGGCGGAAGCGGCCGCGGCGAAGAAAGCGGAAGAAGAGAAGAAAGCGGCGGAAGCGGCCACGGCGAAGAAGGCGGAAGAAGAGAGAAAGGCGGCGGAAGCAGCCGCGGCAGAAAAGGCGCGGGAAGAGAGTGACAGGATTTTTTCTGAGCGGCTGGCGCATCATCATGATGAGCTGCGCTGGCTCTATATGGAGCTCTATAACAACGATGATATGTTTGCCGAACTTTGCGGCCAGATGAAGCGCTACTACGATCTGCGGAATGAGAAGCTGAAAAGCCTGGACGCAGCGCGGGAATCCAAAGGCGCGTGGTACCGTGGCCGTGATATGCTGGGCATGATGATGTACATTGACAATTTCGCAGGCAATATCAAAGGTGTGGAAGAGAAACTTGATTATCTGGAGAAATGCAATGTGAATTATGTGCATCTGATGCCGTTCCTGGATTCTCCAAAGGGCAGATCTGACGGGGGATACGCAGTGGCAGATTTCAGAAAGGTAAAGCCGGAGCTGGGAACAATGGAAGACCTTGCCCACCTGGCGGAGAAGTGCCATGAGAAGGGCATAAGCCTCTGTATGGACTTTGTTATGAACCATACTTCGGAGGATCACGAATGGGCAGTGAAAGCGCGCCAGGGAGACGGGGAATACATGAGCCGTTACTTCTTCTACGCAGATTCGTCGATCCCGGAAGAGTACGAGAAGACGGTTCCCCAGGTGTTCCCGGCAACAGCGCCGGGTAACTTTACTTACCTGCCTGAGACGGGACATTATGTAATGACTACTTTTTATCCATACCAGTGGGATCTGAATTACCGAAATCCCCGTGTGTTTAATGAGATGATGTACAATTTCCTCTACCTGGCCAACCAGGGGATGGATATCATTCGGATTGACGCAGTTCCCTATATCTGGAAGGAGCTGGGGACAAACTGCAGGAACTTGGAGCAGGTACACACAATCGTCCGCATGATGCGCATGATCGGTGAGATCGTATGCCCGGGGATTGTCCTCCTGGGAGAGGTGGTAATGGAGCCGGATAAGGTTGCACCGTATTTCGGTACGGTGGAAAAGCCGGAGTGCCATATGCTTTACAATGTGACGACCATGGCCACCACATGGAACACAGTGGCGACCAGAGACATCCGCCTGCTGAGAAAGCAGATGGATATTGTGTGTGCTCTGCCAAAGGAGTATACCTTCCTGAATTACCTGAGATGCCATGACGATATCGGCTGGGGCCTGGACTATGATACACTGGAGACATGGGGCATGAAAGAAGTTCCACACAAGAAATATTTAAATGATTACTTCCAGGGAAAGACCGAGGGAAGTGTAAGCCGGGGAGAACTCTACAATGAGGACCTTGTAACCGGCGATGCAAGATTCTGCGCGACTACAGCGTCTATGTGCGGTATTGAGAGCGCAGGCTTTGAGCAGAATGAAGAGAAGATGGATCAGGCCATCCGCAAAGACATCATGCTTCACGCATATATGTTCAGTCAGTCCGGAATCCCCATGCTCTACAGCGGGGATGAAATAGGGCAGGTCAATGACTACACTTATAAAGAAGACCCTGAGAAAGCACCGGATTCCCGCTATATCCACAGAGGAAAATTCAATTGGGAACTGGCGGATAAGATTGAAGAAAAAGGATCCGTGCAGGAGCGGCTCTTCCACGCACTGGATCATCTGGAAGAGATCCGTAGAAAGAATGCAGTATTCAACACAGCCGCAGAAGTGTATACAAAGGATTACAGCGATACATCCATCCTCTGGATTGTACGGAAGGCAGAAGGAGAAGAACTGCACGCAGTGTATAATTTCAGCGACCAGGATAAGGAAATCTGGATGCCGGAAGTGACAGAGTATGAGGATCTGATGACCGGGAAGAAAGAAGTCGTACAGAAAACAGAGGTTCCGGCGTGGGGATTCTTCTGGCTGAAGAAGTAGCAGCTTAGCTATAAAGTTCACTAACTTCCGCAGGCAAAACGTCCGAAAACAGGGGCTATTTCTGAGACGTATTCTACGGGGATGGAGGATGGCTCAGGGCTTCGCTCCAGGGGATAAGGGAAACTAAAAGCTGCGGCTGCGGATTAGATGCAAGGACAGGAGGAGAGCAACTCGCTTCGCTCAGACAATCTCCCCTCCTGCCCTAACATCCGCAGCCGCAGCTTCAAGTTTCGCTAATCCCCTTCCGAAGGCGCCCGTCGCCATCCTCCATCCCCGCAGAATTTTTCTCGAAATGGGGCTGTTTTCTGGGCTTTTTGAGCCGGAAGTTAATGAATATATAGTTGCCACAAGAAGCAGGCGCGGGAAGACTTTCGCAGCCGAAAAGCCCTCAAGCCGCGCCAACTTCGCAGTTCAGCCTATTTAGGCAATGACACTTCCGACAGGAAATGCGCAGGAAGCGGAGCGGACGGTTTGAGCATACTTTCTGGGGAAGGAGACAGCCGGGCGATGTGACTTTGGAAGAATCCGCTGAAAATCTTAAAGGGCGGAGAGCTGTTGTTAAGCGGCGCGCAGGGATTGTCTGAGCACAGCGAGTTGCCCTGCGCGCAGCTTTGTACTTAAACAGCTCTTCGGCCTGTTAGATTTTCCGAATTCTGGAACGGAGCATCGCACGGCTGTCTCCTTCCACAGAATACGCATCGCAAAACATCCGCTCCGCTTCCGAACGTGAGTCATAGGAATTGTTATTGCGCTAAATAGCTGCAGGAAAGTATTTGACAATGGGTTATCTGGCGGTTATAATGAACAAATGAAACAAGGGCGTTTCCTCTCAGGGAGGAGAGCGCCCTTTATTCTTTTTGGGGATAGGAAATGAAAGGAGGTTTCATTTATGCATAATTACACGAAGGAAGACATTCTGCGGATTGTGGAGGAAGAGGATGTGGCTTTTATCCGTCTGCAGTTTACGGATATTTTTGGGACGATGAAAAATATGGCCGTGACGGTAAGCCAGCTGGAGAAAGCGCTGGACAACCGCTGTATGTTTGACGCGTCCTCCCTGGAAGGTGTTACGGGCGAGGAGGATCCGGACATGTATCTGTATCCGGATCTGAGTACATTCGAGATATTTCCGTGGCGGCCGCAGCAGGGAAAGGTGGCGCGCCTGATCTGCGATGTGCACCGGCAGGACGGGACTCCTTATGAGGGGGATCCCAGATATGTGCTGAAAAGGGCCGTGGACAGGGCAAAAGAGATGGGCTATATATTAAATGCGGGACCGGAATGTGAGTTCTTTCTCTTTCACACGGACGAGGACGGTCTGCCCACTACACTGACGCATGAGAAGGGTGGATATTTCGACGTCGGGCCACTGGATCTGGGGGAGAATGCCCGCAGGGATATGGTGCTGACCCTGGAGGATATGGGCTTTGAGATCCTCTCGTCCCATCACGAAATCGCGCCCGCGCAGCATGAGATTGACTTCCGCTATGACGAGGCGCTTGTGACAGCGGACAATATTATGACCTTTAAGCTGGTTGTGAAGACGATTGCTAAGAGGCACGGACTTCACGCCACATTCATGCCGAAACCCAGGATCGAGACGTATGGCTCGGGAATGCATGTGAATCTTTCCCTGAACAGAGACGGCGTCAACGCTTTCCAGAACGTGGAGGATGAGAACGGGCTGAGCAAGGAAGGCTATTATTTTATCGGCGGGCTCATGAAACATATGAAAGCAATCACATGCATCACGAATCCTACGGTCAACTCTTACAAGCGATTTATGCCAGGGTATGATGCGCCTGTTTATATGGGATGGTCATCCAAAACAAGAGGGCCTCTGATCCGCGTTCCATCCAACAAAGGAGAGAATACGCGGATCGAGCTGAGAAGCCCGGACGCCACGGCGAACCCTTACCTGGCGCTCGCAGTCCTGCTTATGGCCGGGCTGGACGGAATTGAGAATAAGATTATGCCGCCGGCATGTATTGATGAAAATATACAGAAGATGACCAAAGAGCAGAGAGACGCCCTGGGAGTGAAAGAACTGCCCAGATCTTTGAAAGAGGCGGTAGGCGAACTGGAAAAGGACGCCTTTATCCGAAGCGTTCTGGGAAAAGATCTTTCAGATAAGATCATAAAAGCGCACAGGAAAGAGTATCATGACTATTATATGCAGGTGACGGACTGGGAGATCTCAAACTATCTATACAAAGTCTGATAAATGCCTGATATGGTCTGCAGGCTGATGCGAACTGCAGGATGCTGTAAGCGGCATGCCGCCGGGGCGCAAATCAGTGTATGAAGAAAGAAAAGACGGCAGGAGGTGACACGGATTTGAGTAATATCATCGTTGCATTTTCGAAACGTGAGAATGCGGTAAATATACGAAATATCCTTACGAGATCCGGGGTCAGCGTGTCTGCCGTCTGCGTGACAGGCACCAAAGTGCTGCAGTACGCGGAGCTGTGGAGCGACGGGATCGTGATCTGCGGGACGAGGATGCAGGATATGCACTATACACAGCTCAGGGAGCTGCTCCCGGAGAACTTCGGGATGCTTCTTGTGGCGTCTGCTGACAAATGGGTGGACGGCCTCCCGGACGGTGTTGTAGGCCTTCCGGTTCCGGTGCGTGGATATGATCTGGTAGAGACTGTCGGAATGCTTCTCGAAAATCAAAAGAGGCGCAGGAGGCGGAGGAAGGAGACTGGTGCGGGCTGTGACAGAAATGTAAGTCAGAAGAAAGACATTGACCGGGCAAAGGCGGTTCTGATGGAGAGAAATCATATGTCAGAGGAAGAGGCTCACAGGTATCTGCAGAAGACCAGTATGGAGAGCGGAACGAATATGGCGGAGACCGCTCAGATGATTCTGCGCATGATGAGCGGAGGCTGACCGGTGTCTGTGATGAAGGGAAGATGTATCTGTAGTGAAAGGATGGAAAATGAGAAAATGAAATTTACGAAGATGCAGGGCCTTGGAAACGACTATGTATATGTGAATTGCTTCAAGGAAAAAATAGCCAATCCGCCGGAGCTGGCGAAAAAGATCAGCGACCGGCATTTCGGCGTCGGATCAGACGGGCTGATCCTGATTAACCCGTCGGATAAGGCGGACTTTGAGATGGAGATGTACAATGCGGACGGATCCCGCGGGGAGATGTGCGGAAACGGGATCCGGTGTGTGGCAAAGTATGTATATGATTATGGTCTGACAGATCAGACCACGATCACGGTGGAGACACTGGGGGGAATTAAAACGCTTGATCTGACCGTGGAGGACGGGAAGGTGAAACTGGTGAGAGTGGATATGGGGCAGCCGGAGCTGGAGCCCGCCCAGATACCTGTGATCGCAGAGGGCGAATGCGCTGTGGATGAACCGATCGTGACAAATGGGAAAGAGTACCGCATGACGTGTGTTTCCATGGGGAATCCCCATGCGGTCATCTTCGCTGACCAGGATGTGAATGATCTGCCGCTTGAAGAGATCGGGCCGGAGTTTGAGAATCATGAGCGCTTCCCCAGGAGGGTCAATACGGAGTTCGTAAATGTACTGGACCGCAGTACGGCAAGGATGCGCGTCTGGGAGCGGGGATCGGGGGAAACACTTGCCTGCGGCACAGGCGCGTGTGCGGTGGCTGTGGCGTGCGTGTTAAACGGGCTGACCGGGGACGAGGTGACAGTGAAGCTTCCGGGCGGAGACCTTAAGATCAGGTGGGACCGGGAGAAGGATACGGTGTATATGACAGGGCCGGCTGAAGTAGTGTTTGACGGAGAGTGGCCGGAATAGATTGCACGGAACAGCTGATATTTTATTATCAGCAAAATGATAAGTAAAAAATCACAAAAAAACTGTCTGTCTTTTCTGACAGACAGTTTTTGTTTTGTGGAAAATTCCCAAAGTTTATTTTAAATAGAAAAATAAATTGACTATAATGATGATATGTGATAGAAATAAATTAACAAAAACGTTTTTGGAAAGCTTGGAGGCAGCTAAATATGACAGCTACGATTCAGGATGTTGCAAAGGCAGCGGGAGTTTCAGTCGGAACAGTGTCAAGGGCCATGAATAATTATCCGGACATCAGTGCAAAGACAAGGGAGCGCATCCTTGAAGTTGCGAAGGAACTGCAGTACCGTCCCAATCTTGTGGCAAAAAGTCTGTCATCAAAGCATCCCAGAAATATCGCGCTGATTCTTTCGGGATTTCTTGAGGATGTGATGTTCAATGATTTTGAGACGATGCTGATGAAAGGGTGCTACCAGTTTGCGATCGAGCATGATCTGGAGATTTCGATGCATGTGATCAACACAAAGACACAGGAAGAGAAGAGTTATGAGCAGCTCTGTTATGAACATAATATTGCGGGCGCTGTCATCTTCGGACTGAAGAATACAGATCCGTACTTTAAAAGTCTGGAAGAGAGCAGGAAGCCTTGTGTCACCATTGATGTGGAGGTCAGCGGAGAGAACGTCAGCAATGTGACGAACGACCATGTGGCTGCATTCGATGAGCTGACCCAGTATCTCATCGACCAGGGACATCAGAACATCGCTCTTGTCTGCGGCAGAAAGAATGCCGCTGTAACATCCCAGAGGATGGAGGGCGCTGTGAGCGCGATGCGGAGAAACGGCCTGAGCCTGCCCAAAGAGCTCATTATCTACACGAATTTTCTGAAAGAGGAGGCGAGCGCCGGAGTTGCAAAGTTCCTGGAAGAAAAAGCCGGTGACGGAGTGACGGCGTTCCTGTGCATGAGTGATATGCTCGCGATCGGGACAATCGAAGCTCTCAAGGGCGCGGGAGCCAGGGTTCCGGAGGACTATTCAGTTGTCGGCTATGACGGGCTTTATGTCACTGAGTATACGGATCCGAAGATCACGACAGTAGATCAGAACATCAAGGATAAAGGCTATGAAGCGGCACATCTTCTGTACGATATGATCGAAGGGATACGGCCGGCTCAGGACCTGATCCTTCCTCACAAACTGGAGATACGTGACAGTGTGAAGAAACTGAATGTATAGCTGTGGATAGCAGACGCTTTCTGTATTACAGACAGGGAGTTAAGCGGTAATATAAAATACCGCTTTTTTCAGAAAGATTTTCAAAAACGTTTTCGTAATGCCAGAGGTACATATGGATGTACAATGAAAGGAGAGTAATTATGAAAAAGAAACAACTTTTAGCAGCATTAATGGCAGGTCTCATGCTCGTTTCAACCGGATGCAGCGCTTCATCGGATGATGGCGGCAATTCTTCTGACGGTGGGGATTCCGGGGAAATTACGATTACGATTCCTTCCTATAAAACAGGGGAGAATGTCGGCGCGGTTTTCTTTGAACCGCAGGTAGAGCGTTTTAATGAGCAGTATGAGGGCCAGTATCAGATAGAACTCGAGAACGTAACAGAAGACGTGTTTAACGATCAGATGAAGCAGCTTGCCCAGCAGAACGCACTTCCTCCTCTGGTGCAGGGAGGAGATAAAGAGTGGCTAAGGACAGTGGTCTTCCCGAATGGAATGGCATATGACATCAGCGGATGGCTGGAAGAGCACCCGGAGATCCGGGAACTGATGCTTGACGATGCAGTTGAGTACTGTACAGAAGACGATGGCGCTATCTACAGCGTGCCGCTGGCAACTGTAAGGCCTACGGGATTCTTTTACAACAGCGCGATGTGGGATGTGGCGGATCAGGACCTCAGCGCTCTTACAATGGACGAGTTTATTGATCTGATGGGAGATCAGAAGATCGCCTTTTCTACAGCGGAGAACGCGTGGGTGAGTGCCCTGTTCCTGACTGCGCTGATCGCTGATGAAGAGGGCGGTGTAGAGCTGCTCAACAGTGGAATTGAGGAGAAAATAACTGACTTTACCCAGCCGCAGATCGTGAGCGCTGTCGAGAAACTTCAGAGTCTGCTCCAGAATAATGCTTCTGCGAACTCCATCGGAGCAGCTTACCCTGATGCTGCAAATGCATTTATGAGCGATCAGGCTTCGATTATCGCGAACGGGCCGTGGATGTCAACGGATTTTGAGGAGACAAATTCTGAAAATTGGAGCAATGGATTTGACGGCGCTGATGTGAGGGCTTCGCTCTTCCCGAACCAGGTCGGCATCGCGCAGACACAGAGCTACGGTGAGTGGTGGATCTCGGCTGACGCATCGGAAGAAGAGGTAGAGTGTGCGCTTGCGTTCATCGAGTTCATCTATACGCCGGAAGAACTTGAAGCATATCTTCTCGCAGAGGGCGGGGACGCTCCGAACCTTGAGTACAGCGAAGAATTCGTCGCACAGCAGGGAGAAACTCAGGTACTGGCTGACCTTGCGGCAGATACGACAGAAGATACGGTATATGCACCATGCATTCTTGATGTTATTCCGTCATCTGTGGCAAACTCAGATTTGAGCAGACTGCTTCCGTCACTGGCCGACGGCACATTCACAGCGGAGGAATTCTGTGAACAGCTTACAACTGCAGCTTCGGAGGCGACAGCAGAATAGAGATCACAGCAGAATAGAGATATCCGCACGCCCGCCGATTCAGACGGGCGTGCGTGCGAAAAGAAAGGAAATGGTCCTATGAAGAAAAAAGGCATAAAGCCGGGCCGTATATCAAAAAACCATTGGGAGAGAAAGAATTATAAATGGATCTACCTGTTTTTGCTGCCAACGATTATTATTTTTCTCATGTTCTATATGATGCCGATTCTCCAGGTGTTTGTTACATCATTTACACAGTGGGATGGATTTAATGAACCGGTTTTTAATGGCCTGAGAAATTATAAAAACCTGTTTACCAGCAGCGCCTTTTTGATCTCCCTGAAAAACCTGTTCTTATGGGCGCTGATCGCCATGTTCCTTCATGTTGGGTTTGGAACACTGATCGCATTTGTGCTCTATCAGCGCCGCAGAGGGTGGAAGGTCACGCGGGCCGTATTTATGATACCGAATGTTATCAGTGCGGCTGCCTGGGCGATGATATATAGATTCTTTTTTAACAACAATTTCGGAATTCTGAATTCTATTATACGGAAATTCAATCCTGATTTTGATGTGCAGTGGTTCTATCAGTCCCCATGGGCATTCTGGGCAGTCACTCTTACCTGGCTGTTCTATGCGGTGATCGTTACGCTTCTTGTATTCGGGGACCTGATGAGCATACCACAGGAACTTAATGAGGCGGCTATTATAGACGGGGCGGGCGGCTGGCAGCTTATACGCCATATCCAGCTCCCGCTGTGCCGGAGCGCCATCGCGACCGGCGTGATCTGTTCCCTTACCTCAAGGATCACGATGTATGAACAGATATCGCTGACAACGGCGGGCGGGCCGGGGAATGATACGATGAGTCTGCCCATCCTGCTGGTCAATGCGGTGACCGACTACAGATATGGATATGCCAATGCGATCGGAGTCCTGATGTTCGTGATCGGGCTGGTGATGATGGGAATCATCAATAAGGCATTCCGCATGAATGATTCAGACTATTAGAGGAGGTGGAGATATGCTGACGTTGAAAAAAGGAGCGAGCAGAGCGCTCATCTATTTTCTGGAAATATTCGTTATTGTAATCTCTGTTTTCCCAATTCTCTGGGTAATTATGTCCGCGTTTAAGACAAATGGGGAAATACTGAGCGACCCTCTGGCGCTGCCCTCTTCTGTGTCGTTTGACACGTTTGTACATTTATTTGAAAACTATAATTTCCCTCAGTATTTTCTGAACTCGCTGCTGGCGGCCGGAGTGTCCACAGTAGTATCCCTCCTGTTCTATGCAATGGGCGGATATGTCCTGGCCAAGTACCGTTTTCCGGGGCGGACGCTTCTGTTTACACTGTTTACGGTGACGCTGCTTGTGCCTGCGCACAGTAAGACCCAGCCTATTTTTAACCTGATCATGGAACTGGGGCTTTACGATAACCTGTGGGGTGTTACTTTAGTCTATCTATCCACCGGAATGGCAATGTCCATCTTTATCCTGAGGGCAGGCTTCATGTCGATTCCGAAATCGCTTGATGAAGCGGCGATTGTGGATGGGGCAGGCTTCATGAGAATCTTCTGGTCGATCAATCTTCCGCTTGCGAAAAGCGCGATATCTACGGCCGGGATCCTTATGTTTCTGAGCAACTGGAATGAGTATTACTTCGCATCGCTGCTTACGATGTCAGACTCACAGCGGACGCTGCCGATTGCTCTGAGCTACTTTACAAGTGAGTTTTCATATAATTATACACAACTTTTTGCGGCGCTGGCTATCGTTGTCCTGCCGGGAATCATACTCTATGTATTCGCGCAGGAACAGGTGCAGGTAAGTATGGCGTCTACAGGGATCAAAGGATAATTTACGGCAAAAAGGAGACTGCTTATGAACTTTCATATGAATTATAACGCTGTTCCGGGCGGATGGATGATCGAGGAGGCCGGGTTTGATTCCCGCTGCATGGCGAAATGTGAATCCATATTTGCCCAGGGGAATGGATATATGAATATACGCTGCGCGCTTGAAGAGGATTATGTGGGACAGTGCAGGGACACTTTCGTTGCGGGGACATTCAACAAAGCGATGGCGGACGAGGTGACGGAACTTCCAAATCTGCCCGATGTGACGGGGATTGTAATAAAGATCAATAAAGAACGGTTCTCCATGGACCGGGGGAAAGTACTGGCGTATTCGCGCAGGCTGGACCTGAGAAACGGTGAATATATAAGGGAAGTGACCTGGGAAAGCCCGTCGAAAAACAGGATAAAATTCTGCTTCCGGAGATTTGTGTCTCTCGCCAGGCAGCATGCAGCCGCGTTCCGGATCGAGGCAGTTCCGCTGTCCGGCACTGTGGAGATCGAGATTGAGAGCGGCATCAGCTCCAGAAGTTCGAATACCGGGGCACAGCACTGCCTGGATGGAGAGAAGAGACTGTTCAGTGACGGTATCCTGCGTCTTACGACCAGGACATGCCAGTCAGATATTCCTGTCGCGGTACACTGCGCGCACCAGTTCAGCATCAAGCCGGCTTTTGAGCTGCCGGTGATCGAGCGGCGCAGATTTGTAAAAAAGTACCGCTTTCTTGTGGAGGCGGAGGAAGTGTTCCGCATGGAAAAGACGGCATGCTACCATACTGGGCGGGACATGGAATTCGAGAGCGCGGACTGTCCGGCCGGTGTTACCGGGATGCAGCCTGTGGCGGATAAAGGCGGGGAATACATCCGGGAATGCATGGGGAAAAGCTATGAAGAACTGCTCAAAGAGTCTGCTCAGCTATGGTCGGATTACTGGGAAAGGATGGACGTGCGGATAGACAGCCCGAACCAGATGGATCAGCTCGGCCTGAGATTTGCGCTGTATCATCTCAATATTATGATCCAGAGGAAGGACAGCCGTGTTGGGATCGGTGCAAAAGGGATGACGGGAGAAGGCTACAAAGGACACTCCTTCTGGGATACAGAGATGTTTCTCCTTCCCCATTACCTCCTGACAGATCCGCCGGCTGCGAGAACTCTTCTCAAGTACCGTTACCGGACGCTGCCGGGAGCTTACCGCAAAGCCCGGGAAAATAATTATGAAGGCGCTATGTTCCCCTGGGAGAGCGCATGGCTGGACGACGGCGAGGTCACTCCGCTTTTTGGCGCCGCGGACGTAGTGACAGGAGAGTCCATTCCCATCTATACGGGGATAAGAGAGCATCACATTACGGCGGATATCGCGTGGGCAGTGTGGCTGTATTACAATGCAACGGGTGATGATGAGTTCATGGACAGATACGGCTGTGAACTGCTGGTTGAGACGGCGCGGTTTTGGGCCAGCCGCCTGGAGTGGAACGGCAGCCAGGAACGTTATGAGATATGCGGAGTGATCGGGCCGGATGAATATAAGGAAGATGTGGATAACAATGCGTTCACCAATTATCTCGCAGCATATAACCTGAAAACCGCGGCCGAAGTGATCGGGCGCATGGAGCAGGAATGGGACGGGGCCCGGAGCAGGCTGGAGAAAAACTTTAACCTTGCAGATATGAAGAGGGAGTTTGAAGAAAAGGCAGCAGGGATCTATCTGCCGGTTCCCGGGGAGGACGGACTGATTCCCCAGAATGACGAGTATCTGTCCCTGGAGAAGATTGACCTGACGAAGTACAGAATGCAGCAGGGTGTATCTTCGATCTACGAGGACTACAGCCCAGCTCAGATGAACCGGTTCATGGTATCAAAACAGGCGGATCTTGTAATGCTGCTCCGCATTATGCCGGAATTATTTGATGAAGACACAAGACGGAAGAACTTCCTGTTCTATGAATCCAGGACGCTGCACGACTCGTCTCTCAGCCACGGACAGCACTGTGTCGTTGCGGCATGGATGGGAATGGACCAGATGGCTCTTGATATGTACCGCCATGCGGTGAACATAGATCTGGGGCCGAACCCATATTCATCCAATGAGGGGATACACAGCGCTGCCATGGGCGGTATCTGGCAGTGCGCAGTGTGCGGCTTCGCAGGCCTGAAGTGGGAAGAAGACAGGCTTTCCCTGGAGAATCACCTCCCTGATTCGTGGAAAGAGATGGAATTCTGCATCTGCTGGCGGGGCACCCGGCTCAGGATAACGCTGGCGCCGGGAATGATGAAGGCGGTTCATCTAAGCGGACCCAGAATCAGTATCCTGCTGAATGGAAGAGAATACAGCATTGCACAAGGGGATGAGGTGTGCGACCGCACAGAGCAGGCGGTCACAGAAAAGTATAAGGGTGTGATCTTCGATCTGGACGGAGTACTATGCCATACAGACAATTTTCACTACCGCGCATGGAAGAAGATCGCGGACGAGCTGCACATCCCGTTTGATGAGAATATCAATCGCAGACTCCGGGGGGTGAGCAGGATGGAAAGTCTTGAGATCATCCTGGAGAAGAGTAAGGAAAAGCTGACGGAAGAAAGAAAGAAGGAGCTGGCAGAAGAGAAAAATAATTATTACAGAGAGCTGCTCTCCGAGATGACTCCATCGGATATGCAGCCATCGGTGAGAGAGATGCTCGCGTTTCTCCGAAATAAAGGGCTGAAGCTGGCGGTAGGCTCGTCAAGCAGAAATGCGCCGTATATCCTGGAACGTCTCAATGCGGAACATGCATTTGACGCTGTATGCGACGGGACAATGATCACGCACAGTAAACCTCATCCTGAAGTATTTTTAAAGGCGGCAGAAAAACTTGGCCTAAGGCCTCAGGAGTGTCTGGTAGTGGAGGACGCGCCTGCCGGGCTGGTGGCCGCGAAGGAGGCAGGAATGGACTGCGCGGTTGTGGGCGGAGGATCATGGCCGCAGAAACCGGACTTTGAGCTGGACTGCGCAGATGAGCTTGAGAAGATATTCGGATAATTTTAATTAAAGCTGCAAGGACGCGCCTATCGCGGCTAAACTGTGAAAAAGAACCTCGGAATGCAAAAAATATGCAACCGGAGGTTCTTTTTTTGTGTAATACTTTACAAAGAGTACTCTTAGCACCGGCAGAAAGGACGGGTACAGGGGATGAGGTCTGTGCGCAGAGAAGGGAGGGGATGCGATGAGGAAGGAAGAGGAAAAAAGTGAGCAGACGCTGATAGAACGGCTGAAAAATCAGGAGGAAAGAGCGCTGGAGGAACTGGTGGAGGTTTATGAGTCTGATATCTTCCGCATTGTCCGCCAGGTTGTGAAAGGCCTTCTTCCTGAGGAAGACGTACAGGAGATTGTCAATGACACTTTTTATCAGGTATGGAGGCATGCGGCGAATTTAGACAGCGGGAAGGGAAGTGTGCGGGCATATCTTAATGAAAGAAGGATAAACAGGCCCGTAATCACTGTGGACGGAAAGGAGCCGGAAATATACAGTATTGATGAAATGACAGAGGCCATGTCCGAAGAAGACCAGGAGACGGGGAAAGAATACTATCTGTTTACACTGGAAGGATGCCAGGGCGCGGGAGCAGTATATTTCGGAGAAGGACTGAAAACTGTGGATGTAGAATATGATACGGGCTGGCTGGAGGAGCATAAAGCCGATGTCGTCAGCTTAAACTTTAATCTGGAAAATGTAATGTCTGAGTCACTCGTCCTGGAACCTGGAGAGATATCGGAAGGAATCATATACGACAAGATTGTGATCGGACACTTTTCCGTCAGCGGCGAGGGAAGCCGAACCAATGAAGTACGGATGGAAATCGTTATGCCGGTTCCGACGATTACGGCCGTCTATAAGGATGGATCAGAAACAGTGCTGCAGCCCGGAAATATGGGCGGAGATCCCCACGCGTTTACCGCGGCATCGGGAGGGACGATTACCAGTATGGAACCGGAGGGAGAGGGGATTAAATTCCAGTCCGTCCTGACGTCCTATGTCGATATCAAGGCGATAAAAGAGATCCGGATTAATGAAGATGTATATGTGGCAGAACAATAGTAAGAGTTCAGTTATGAAGCGGAGCGCGAAGCAGAAACCGGCATAGCCGCAGCTGAACATTTATAAAAGGGAAATCTATATAAAAAAGAGAAAGCCCTGACAATACTTTTAAATGGTTGACATGCTGTTGTGCGGGTCGTATACTTATTCTGTAACCGTAGGTCAATGCCTCTTTTAAAGGCAGTACATTTCATTTTTTTAATCGAAAAGAAAGGGTAAAAGCGAGTGAAAAGGTACAAAGAAATTGTAAAAAAACTGGGCGCTGTAACCCTTGCTCTGGCGATGGCGGCGACGATGCTTCCAGGGACGGCCAATGCGGAGGAAGCAGAGGCTGCAAACGGTTCACAGCCAGTCCAGGAAACGCAGACAGAAGAAAGTCTGCCGCCGGCAGAGCAGGCCACAGACGCCGAAGAAACGGGTGAAACCCGGGAAGAAGTCAAAACAGAAGGCAATGGGACTCCTGAAGAACAGGTGGTTCCGGAAGAAGACACAGCTTCGGTACAGTCAGATAATACTCAGGAAAATGATCTGACAAACGCAGCTAATGGCTCAGCAGTAAATGAGGACGTCAACCGCCCTGTGATCGAGAAGGTTGAGTTCCCGCAGAACGGCCAGACGCTTCACGCGGGAGATACGATTGAGATCCGCGTTGATGCATATGACGCGGACAGCGGGATTTCAAGAATAGATGTCCTTCTGCAGGAATCTGCCGGAAATGGGTACGGAATAGAATATGAATGGATCTATCCGGAGTATGATGAGGCACAGGACTGCTACATAGGGACATATACGCTGGGCAGCGTGGGAGACGGAACGGTTATTATCGATCAGATCCGGGTCGTAGACTATAACAGCAACTACACAGACGCAGAGGTCCGGGATGAGAACTATGATCCTGTTTACTCTTTTAAGGTAGAAGACGATGGGGCCGCTGCTGTGATTTCGGATTTCGTTCTCAACGTGGAAGGAGGAGTTCTGACCGCTCCACATTCTCTGGACGTCAGTTTCGCTCTGACTGAGAATGTGGGAATCGACTCTGCAAGGCTGCGATTTGTCAGCGATGCCGATGAGTATTCATACTTTGAAGCGAGTATGTATTATAGTGAGGAATCAGGCCGTTATATGGAAGGGTCTCTTTCTTATGGGGGCACTCAGGGGACATATACTCTTGAGCGTATCGAGCTTGAACGTTTCGGATCGGATCTTATTGCAGAGATTGAGAATCCGGAGCAGTACAGCTTTGAATATCAGATATCCCAGGAAGTTCAGGATGACACAGAGGCCCCGAGGATCACTTCGATCAGCGTTGACAAAAACGGAGAGATTGTTGAGGCGGGAGACGTAGTAAATGTCACCATTGAGGCGGAAGACAATGTTGGACTGTCGCAGTATGGCGGTGTAGCATTTTCAGGAGCGGCTCAGAATGTGGAGGATGATTATCAGTATGTTTCCCTTGAGTATAACGAGGAGCTCGGAGCCTTTACCGGAAGCTTTGAGATTACGGATACAACGTATCCGTGCGAGTGGTATATAGAGCGTATTGATATCTGGGATGCAGCAGGGAATGGAGCGGACTATTACAGTCTGATCAATCACGCGCAGTATTATGTGCTGGTATATTCCGGCGATGTATTTTCAAATCCGGTTTATACGGTTTCGTTTAATATGATGGAGCTTTCGGAAGACGGATACTGGACAGCCTATGACACAGTAGAAACACAGGTAGAGAGGCGTACGACATTCAGCGAGGCGGGGATCGAACTTCCGCAGCTTGAGTCCAAATATGACGGATTCAATTTTACAGGCTGGGTGGACATCGATGGAAATCCGATAACAGAAGACACTGTGATTGTGGACAATTCTTACTATACTCTATATGCTGAGTATGACAAGACCCTGGTGGAACTTTGGTACAACTATTTTAACACAGATGGTCTGTGGGATAATACTATGACGGAAGTTGTGACTCTGCCTGCGGATGCGTCCTACAGTGATTTGAACAGTGTGATTGCAGAAAAAGAGGCTCCGGAAAGTTATTCCGGACTGGTATTTACAGGCTGGAAAGGCCAGTGGGAAGATGATGGTGAAATTCCGCTGTCACGTACTTCCGCAAGGGTCATCGCTTCCTATGAGACGATTCCGGTTTTAGCGAACTATTATTATCTGGATAATGCCGGAAATATAGCGTCTGAGACGGACGTTATCTCTATGGCAAAGGGCTCGACATACGGGGATCTCTATGAGCAGGCAGAGACCTATATGCCGGATGACATCAGCACGGAATACGGTACGCCGTCATGGGAACTTGAGGAATATGCAATGGCGCCGGATGAGGCTCTTGAAGAGGGAGATTATACTGCTATCAATATGTACTCAAAATATGAGGGCAAAGATATTATTTCCGTCGGCATGAGGTATTATGACGAAGAAGGCCGTGGCATGACGAACCGGCAATATGATGCGGTTGTCATTGATGAGGACACATCTCCGGAGGAGCTGAAAGAGATCCTTGACGGCTGGGATGTTCCGGCAATGTATGAAGGACTCAGGTTCAGCGGCTGGGAATATTCATTCATGCTTTACGAAGATGAAGAGCTTGGAAACTTTGATAGTGAGTCTATGACTGCGGTTTATGAGAACTGCGCGGTGCGGTATGTGATCGATTCAGAATTTGCAGACGGTATGGTTGGAATGATGGATGACAGCCTGTGGGATCACATTATTATTGACGTGGTTGAAAAGGGTGAGACTATTACGATCCCGCATTCCTTTGAAGGCATCGGAGACGTCATCTATCTGAATGCTCCTGAGTCGGATACAGTTACGGTAAACGGAAATCTCCAATATTTTGCTTATCCGACAAGTGAGGCCGCAGATCCGGAGAATCCGACTACGCCAGAAAACCCGTCTACACCAGAGACTCCGGTAACACCGGGAACCCCGGGGCAGCCGTCCGGAACTCCGGGTGCAGGTGAACTTACAGACTCCGAGATCGCGAATGTGGTTGACAGAATTCAGGGTACGTCAGCAGGCTCCAGTGTCGCAGTGGACATGGGCGGAGCAACTGTTGTTCCTGTAGAAGTCTTAAGAGCAGCCCAGGGGAAAGATGTAGATATTGTACTTGATATGGGCGGCTACACATGGACGATCAACGGAACAGATATTTCAGCAGATAACTTAAAAGATATTAATCTTGAAGTGACGCTGAATTCTAATGCGATTCCGAGCAGTACAGTGCAGAAACTGGCAAACGGCAGACCGGTTAAACAGATATCTCTGACTCACGAGGGAGATTTCGGATTCCGCGCGTCACTGACCTTCAATATGGGAAGTCAGTTCACAGGAGAGTTCGGAAATCTGTATTACTATGACAGCGACGGAAGAATGGTATACATGAGCAGTGATGAAGTAAATGCGAACGGCGATGTAACATTCAGCTTCAGCCATGCATCTGATTATGTAGTAGTCGTTTCAGAACAACCGATGTCGCAGACAGATGTTCCTGCTGATCTGCAGCCACTTGCGGCAGGCGGACAGGCGTCCGGTGATGCGGTCAAGACAGGAGACGCTTCCAGCGCTCTGCCGATCATTGTCGTTATGATACTGGCAGCAGGCGCGGCTGTAGGAGCTGTAGCGGTAAGAAGACGCAGAAAATAAGCAGAAACAGCATAAAAAGGATTGCCGGTAAGCCGGTGATTTAAGACGGAGGAGCCGTCACCCCGGATGAGGTGACGGCTCCTTTACAGTTTTATGAATGGCGCAGATTGGCTGTGAATAGTAACACTAAGAATCTAACACCCGGAAATCAGCGGTTGCAGCAGATAAGCGGACTTTCCGCGTGGAAATGCTGGAATACATCTGCAAATGTATTTTTAGTAACATTTTAAGTAACGATATATTGGGTAGATATTAGCATATTCAAAACTACTCTTTGAAAAATTCGTCATACTCTGCTTTTAAGAGTTTCTTCATCAGTTTCAAATCGCTTGCCTTTACATTCCGGGCTCCGGCTTCAATATTGGCAAGCGTGCTCCGTGAGATTCCGCTTCCGCAAATCTGCATTTTAGCGACAAGCTGTTCCTGTGTCAGACCTTGCCGTTTTCGTAACTTTTGTATATTATGCCCTAATGGAATATCACGAATAATCCACTGCATTGTGCTTCCTCTTTGTGACTAATCAGTAACTTTCTTGTTGAGTATATCGCTTATCCATGCTATTATTGTCACTAGATAGAAACAATTTGTTGGAATACTCAATCTTTGAAAAATTCGTCATAATCAACATTAAATACCTTTTGGAGAGCTTTAAGGTCACTTGCCTTTATGTTCCTGCGCCCGGACTCGATATTTGCGTAGGTACTACGCGACATAGTGCTCCCGATTAACTGCATTTTTTCTACCACTTGCATTTGAGTCATATTTCTGGACATTCTGATTGTCTGGATATTTCTCCCTAAAGGTATGTCTTGTAAAATCCACTGCATAATTGTTCTATCTCCATTTGTGACTACTTAGAAACTTACTGTTTTCAGTATATTTTCTAAATAAGAAACTCCTGCCACCAACCAGAAACAATCGTTTCATAAATGGGAGAATTTTATGCAATCTGACTGATAGGGTATTAAAAGGGAATGTCTGTAAGCGTAAAGAGGTGATTTCTGTGGATGATATACAATTCAAAGAACTGGTAAAAATATGTGTGGATAAACTAAAAGATGAAACAATTTTTGAACTGATAAAGAACGATACAGAATATCAGAAAACTGCTGAAAAAGAGGGGATTGCTGAGAAAGCCTTTCTCGAACTGGAACTTACGGCTGAACAGCGAAACGTATGCAATCATCTTCTTGAATGTCGAGGACAGCAAGAGTGCGAGTATGCTACATTTGCCTATATTGCTGGCATAAATGACGCTTTCCGTATACTCAACCTTTTCTTCCCCCGTTGAAAGAACAGTACATATTTTTTAAGAGGTGGCGTATGAGAAAGCGTTTTGTGGTTGTAGCCGTATTCCTGGTTTTATTTGCTATATTGATTTATCTGCAATACGGGCGTGACGTAAGTGTTGTAAACAGTAATCTCAGCCTTTCCGGGGAATTTTGCGAGCAACGGTTGACTATCGTTGCCAATAAAATATTCATAACAGATAAAATGCAGTTTGCGGAAGAAATGATAGAGCGCACCATAGACAACAGTTTTCGTGATATGATGTTTTCATATGATATAGCCGGATATCCCAATAGGATAGAAATATCCGTTTATACAAATGAATTGAGCAGAAAGCTTTTTGAAAAGAATTTTATTGTTTTCTTTGAGTCTGATATGGATTATAATTATAACGTTAAGGACGATCCAGAATATTTCAGAATTCGTATAGAGTACAACTGAAATTTGACAAGTGGATATTCTTTTGCTAGAGTGAACATAGAAAAAGGCACTACCGATAAGCGGTTAGTCCAAAATCCATATATGCCTCGCTTCTATTATTGCAAATATTTGTTTACTGCATCTACAAACTTCTCCGCTTTCTCATACTGTTCCACAGCATCATTTCTGGACACCAGAAAGAAATCAGCATAGTCACAGTTGTTCCTGATCTGGAAGGCACTACTTATATACTTGGAATATTCTTTATCAAATTTCCCAGTCTTTACATATTCCTTCTGGAAATAAGCTATTACTCCTGCGTGTTTAGAGAAGTCCACTTTATCCAATGCAAGAATAGCTCTGATCGCCGAAAACATAGCATAGTAAGATCTTCCGATCGAATCTTTATATACGCCGGCATCAAGCAGAATTTTAGCAGAGTGAAGTTTTTCCTGTGCAGTCTGTAAACGATATTCAACAAGTTTCTTTTGATAGTCAGGCGCTCAGCTTCACTCCTTCCTGTGCAATATTCCTATAATAGGGGAGTATATCTTTATATGTTTCAAATTCAGTATATGGAATTACAGTTGGAGAAATAATCACCTCATAATCTAATTCCAGATCTGAAACAACGTCCCATATTTTCTTTAACTGATTTTGCAGCTCCTGTCTTTCGCCTTTTACGATCGCCGCAATATCAATATCTGACTCTGTATTATAATCTCCCCGTGCATATGATCCATACAAGTAGATATCACATAAATTCTGATTATAGATATTGCGGTATATCATAACGATTTTCTTCAATATTTTTTCGAGATCGTTCTGTGTACACATATCATCTGATCCCCTTTCAAAAAAATAAAAAGCTGCAAGTCTGTATGTTCGAAATTTCTTATAGAATTATTATACCTGCACCTTATATTTTAAACAATTACTTTCTTCCTCCGTCTTTATCCGAAGGCTTCTGCTAACGGTCTGATACAGAACCGGAACCTGCTTACGAATCCCTGTTACTGACCGATGATACTGGAACTGCACAGCAGGATAGAATAGTAAAAGAAAAACCGCAAAGCCAAAAACATAAGGCTTTGCGGTATCCCAATAAAAAATCGGAGTGACAGGATTCGAACCTGCGGCCTCTACGTCCCGAACGTAGCGCTCTACCAAGCTGAGCCACACTCCGATAAAATAGGGAATCTGCTGTACGCAAATTCCCAGCTACGGAAAAGGGACTTGAACCCCTACTAACAGAGTCAGAGTCTGCTGTGCTGCCAATTACACCATTCCGCATCGTTTGTTACCCGCTCTCACAAGCAACATGGTCATTATACCAGACCTGACGGAAAAATCAAGCCCTTTTTAAAATTTCTTTATAATCATTTTTCTGACGGTTATTTTCCTAAAATTTAAAATCAAATTAACAATTTTAAAAATATTTTACAAAAAATATATTTTACACTATGAGATAACTGCCGTATCTATTAAATTAGTCTCTGTATACTGAGGAGCCGGATACGACATGCCAGTACACTAATGCTCAAGCAGTGATTTATTAATAATAGTTAATAAAGATATAGTACTTTCTTAATAAGTATTCTCTATAATCGGAATAGGAGAATTGTTCCAAATGACCGCGCTGAAGAAATGTATGAAACGAAAGTGAAACAGGTGCGGCGGGGGGATTAGCAAGATGCAGAAGAGAAAACACAGATATGACAGAAACAGCATAATATTATGTGCCTTAGTATTTTTTGTAATTACTGCCACGGCTTTCTGTATGATTGTGGATGGCAGGGAAGAATCTGCCCGGAAGCGGGAGCAAGAAGCAAGGCAGAACCAGGAACTGGAGCAAAGTAGAGCAGAAGAACAGGCAGATGCAAAGGCGGAAAAAGAACGTGCGGAAGCTCTTTCTGTACGCCCGGGGGTCCCGGTGGGAACACTGCAACCTGATATAAATGAAAAGGCAGTGTATCTTACATTTGACGACGGGCCGTCTGAAAATACACAGAAGATACTGGAGATTTTGAGAAAATATGATGTAAAGGCAACTTTCTTTATCACGGGATTCTGCGAGGAGTACAGACCTTTGATCCGCCAGGCTTATGAAGAGGGGCACACAATCGGACTCCACACCTACTCTCATAAATATGAAGAGGTTTACGCGTCGGAAGAAGCTTATTTTGCCGATTTGGAAAAGGTAGGGAAAATCGCGGAAGAGCAGATTGGCTTTGTGCCGTGCTTTGTCCGTTTCCCCGGAGGGGCGTCAAATACGATATCAGCAAAATATAATAAAGGAATTATGTCACAGCTGACAGAGAAAATACAGGAAAAGGGTTATCAGTATTATGACTGGAATGTGGACAGCGGCGACGGTGCAGGAAACAGCAAAGAACAGATCGTGGCCGCTTCTGCGACAGACCAGTACAGCCATGCCATGATCCTGTTCCATGATGGAAGATCCAAGGAAGCTACAGCAGAGGCGCTTCCACAGGTGATAGAATATTATAAAAATCTTGGATATGAATTCCGGGCGATAGACAGAGAAAGCTTTGCAGCCCATCATGCGGTGCTGAATTGACAGGAGAAAAGAACGAATATGAAGGTTGTGCGCAGGAATAGCAGGAAAAAGAGGCTGCTGATTATAGCTATGGCTTTGATTGCTGCTGTATATGGCCAATGTGGCTGCAGTAAATCTGAAAGCGGTGTGAAACCGGCCGGGGAGAAACCAGCTGAGGATAACCGTGAGGAGGAGATATCCGGGGAATCAGAAAAGCTGGCGGAGGGATACCGGGATATTTATGAACAGGCAGCTGGAAATGAAAGCTTAAAAACGGCGGAGACGATACAGAGAATACGAGACTATTTCGGGGAGGCAGGGTATGCGGCTGTTGATGTTGAGAATCAGATGGATATGACAAACTATGGCCAGGTGGACGCATTCTGCCGGAGTGCCCAGAACGGAGAAACTGCCAGGGGAGAATTCTTTGTGATCCTGGATGACGGAGGGTTCGTGCGGTATGATATGACGGCTGTGGACAGCGTTCTTCAAGTGACAGTCAGTACTTTAAAATGGGAAGATGATGAGCCTCAGGTATATTATTATCATGAATTTACGGCACATTCCTGGAAGTATACTGATAAGGGATATCTATTCATTGAGGAGTATCGCATGCCGGGCTATGACGGGCCGCCGGGGCAGATCGGATACCGTGTGAAGCCACTGGATGAAACGTGCAGGGAGCTGAACAGGAAGTATGTGTGTCCCGTCGGATATGAGGGGAATAATATGCTGATCACAGACTGGGACGGACAGGATTATTCAGCACTGGAATTCTATGATCTGTATGAGATCCTGTATTACAGAGACTACGGAGAATATGTGCCGTATGAAGCTTATGAAGGTGCACAATACGAGGTGCCTGCGGCGGAATTTGAAGGAGTTATACAGAATTATTTTCAGATTGATCATAATCAGCTTGTGGCGAATACAACTTATAATGAAGAAACACAGAGCTACACCTATAGGCCGCGGGGACTGGAGGACGCGCAGACGCCCTATGGGCCATACCCGGAAGTAACCGGATATGAGGAACAGCCCGATGGCACAATAAAGCTCTTAGTAGAAGCGGTGTGGGAGGCAGAAATGGTGGACTGCGCAGTCTCCGGCGAACTGACGGTTCGTCCTCTGGAGAACGGGGGATATCAGTACGTATCCAATCAGGTGGTCTCATGGGATGAAGCGCTGGAAGAAGGTTGGTACTCGCCAAGACTGACGGAATTATCATCCTTGGCGTAAAATCCGAATTGGAAAAGCTCAGATGTTGAAAGGCGGCATATCCGATTCTCGCAATAAAGTTTTGATGAAGATGTTTAATCTGATCGGCATTGGAGAAAGAGCTGGCAGCGGGGAAAAATAAAGGCCGCAGATATAAGTTAAAGTAAGTGTGAGCATAAATCCGTCTTCTGATGACAGATGGCTGAACTGTTAATAAAATAATGCTTTATCGACTTATACCCTTTTCTGTGCTATGATTATGGATGCACAATCATAGACAGAAAGGGGTATTTCTATGGGAAATACGTCTGACAATAAAGGAAGTAAAACAACGGGGCAGAAGTTAAAGCCCCTCAATATCGGTCTTGTCGCCCACGTTGACGCAGGGAAAACTACATTATCGGAAGGCATGCTCTACTTAAGCGGCAGGATACGGGACATGGGCAGGGTGGATCACGGCAATGCCTTCCTGGATACATATGGTCTGGAGCGGGAGCGCGGGATTACCATCTTTTCCAAGCAGGCTGTACTTACGTGGAAGGACAGGCAGATTACGCTTCTTGACACGCCGGGACACGTGGATTTTTCCGCTGAAATGGAGCGGGTCCTGCAGGTGATGGACTGCGCGGTTCTTGTGATCAGCGTCGCAGACGGAGTGCAGAGTCATACTGTTACATTGTGGAGGCTTCTGAAACGGTATGAGATACCCGTATTTCTCTTTGTGAATAAGATGGACCGGGAGGATGCAGACCAGGAATGGCTTATGTCTGAACTTAAGAAAAAGCTCAGCGAGAGCTGCATAGACATGGAGGCTGAGGAGACAGAGCTTATGGAGAATCTTGCAGTCTGCGATGAGCGCATGCTGGAGGATTATCTGGAGAATGGCAGGATCAGCCGGGAGTATATAGGGCGGGCGGTGGCTGAGCGTAAAGTGTTCCCCTGCTGGTTTGGCTCTGCGTTGAAAGCGTGGGGAATTGAGAATCTTCTGGACGGAATCACAGAATATTTGCCGGAGAAGAGCTATCCTTCCCGGTTTGGCGCCAAGGTATACAAGATAGCCAGAGACGAGCAGGGAAACCGTCTGACCTATCTGAAAGTCACCGGAGGACAGCTGAACGTGAAGGAAACACTTCCCGGCGTTGAGGGTAAAGTGAACCAGATCCGTATCTACTCCGGAGCAAAGTATGAGATGGCATCGGAAGTGGAGGCCGGGCGGGTCTGCGCGGTTACCGGCCTGGAGGGGACTTATCCCGGCCAGGGGATCGGAGCGGAGAAGGCGTCCGGACTTCCGGTGCTGGAGCCGGTACTTACCTACTGTGTGGAGCTGCCGGACGGATGTGACGCTCACGTGATGCTCAAGAACCTGCGCCAGCTGGAGGAAGAGGAGCCGGAACTCCATGTCGTGTGGGAGGACAGGCTTTCTGAGATCCATGTCCAGCTCATGGGAGAGGTGCAGACCGAGGTGCTTCAGAGAATTGTGAAAGAGCGGTTCGGCGTACTGATTGAGTTTGGTGAAGGAAATATAGTTTACAAAGAGACAATCGCCGCTCCTGTAGAGGGAGTCGGGCATTTTGAGCCTTTGCGCCATTATGCGGAAATGCATCTGCTGTTGGAACCGGGAGAGCGGGGCTCCGGAATGCAGTACGCGTCAGACTGCAGCGAAGATGTGTTAGACCGCAACTGGCAGAGGCTGATCCTGACTCATTTGGATGAGCGGGAGCACAAGGGCGCCCTGACCGGTTCGGCGGTTACGGACTTAAAGATTACGCTTTTGACCGGCCGGGCCCACCAGAAACACACAGAGGGAGGAGATTTCCGCCAGGCCACATACCGGGCGGTGAGGCAGGGCCTGAGAAAAGCGGAAGGAGTTCTGCTGGAGCCGTACTATGAATTCCGCATGGAGCTGCCGCTGGAAATGGTGGGACGCGCGATGACGGATGTCCAGAGGATGAGCGGAAAATGTGCAGGACCGGAGACCGAGAACGGCCTGGCTGTACTGACCGGACAGGCGCCGGTGTCCGAGATGCGCGGATATCAGAAAGAGTTCGCAGCATATACCGGAGGATTCGGACGGATGTCATGCACGCTGAAAGGATATGATATCTGCCATAATCCGGAAGAGGTAATCAGCCGGATCGGATACAACGCTGATGAAGACGTGGAGAATACGGCGGATTCTGTGTTCTGCGCCCATGGAGCCGGATACATTGTACCCTGGTATGAAGTGGAAGAACATATGCATGTGGAGAGTGGCGTGAAGAAGACAGCTTCCGGTGAGGAAATTTCTGATTTTACGCCTGTGCGGCCGGTTCGGCAGACGATTGAGCTGACGCAGGAAGAGTTGGACGCGATCTATGTGAAGACGCCGGATCCGGTGCGGAGGCAGAATACAGGCCCGGTGAAAGTTTCTGCCCGCCGTGCGAAGGACAGAGGCGGGCGCGGGCTGCCTGACGGAGACCGGAGCGGCTATCCCATGGCAGGCAGGAAGAAAAGCCCCGGAGAAGAGTACCTCCTGGTGGATGGCTACAATATCATCTTCGCATGGGATGAACTCCGGGAACTTTCCGAGAGGGACCTCGCTGCCGCCAGAGGAAAGCTGGCGGATATCCTCTGTAACTATCAGGGATACAGAAAATGCACCCTGATTCTTGTGTTCGACGCATATAAGGTAGAAGGCAATCCGGGAGAAGTAGTGAAATACCACAATATTCATATCGTATATACAAAAGAAGCTGAGACCGCAGATCAGTATATTGAAAAGACAGTCCGAAAGATTTCCAGAAATCATGAGGTGACAGTGGCGACATCCGACGCTCTGGAGCAGGTGATTATCCTGGGGCAGGGGGCGAGGCGGATGTCCGCGGCAGGTCTGAAAGAAGAGGTGGAGCTCGCGATCGCAGAAATACGCGGAGAACACCTCAACCGGGGAGAGCATCTGAGAAACTATCTGTTTGATTATCTGGAGAAAGAGACTGCGGAAGAGATGGAACAGGTGCGCCTGGGAAAGAAGTCAGATCGGAAGAAGACAGGAAAAAAGTAAGACAATGCAAACTGGACTGTACAAAAAAGTGATAACTGGACATTTCAAAACGACCAGTGGAGTGATAGTATACCTGTAGCAAACAGAAAAGAGGAGATCTACATGGAAAAGAGAAATGAGACAGTAATCAAACTTGCGCAGACTGCGCTGATGGCAGCGCTTTGCTTCGTGTCTTTCACGTTTTTACAGATAAAAATTCCGATGCCGGGAGGCGGTGCAACATCCTTCCATATAGGAAATGCATTCTGCGTGCTCGCAGCGCTGATTCTTGGCGGATGGTACGGCGGCCTGGCCGGCGCGATCGGCATGGGGATCGCGGATGTACTGGATCCGGTATATATTACAGGAGCGCCGAAGACATTTGTGCTGAAGTTGTGCATTGGCCTGATCGTAGGGCTGGTGGCGCACCGCATTGCGAAGATCAACGAGAGCACAGATAAAAAGTATGTGTTCCGCTGGAGCCTAATCGCCTCTGTTGCAGGGCTCGCCTTTAATGTGATCGCAGATCCGCTGGCAGGATTCTTCTATAATCAGTATATCCTGGGACAGCCGCAGCAGATGGCCGAGGTGTTGGCAAAGTGGAGTACAGCGACTACATTCGTAAATGCAGTAGTATCAGTCGTAGTAGTGGGGATTCTTTACAATGCGCTGAGGCCGGTGCTCTTAAAGATGGGGATGATCCACCGGACAAAAGTGAGGACAGCTATATAGTTTAAACAGTTATAAAAGCGTCGAAAAAATCATCTTTTTGATGGCATTTTCAGCGCTTTTTTGGTATGATGAGTTAGGTAGTGCAATACGATATTATAATTTACCAGAATTTACGAGAGCGAGGGATGAAAATGAATTGTATTAATTGCTATCGGGAGATGCCGGAGGGGTCACAGTACTGCCCGCACTGTGGGGCAAAGCAGCCGGATCCGGCTGCCCAGGGAAAGGCAGAAGCGCAGGCTGAGGCAGAGAGAAAGGTGGCAGAGAGTGTCACTCCCCCTGTGGTGAATGAGAACGCGAATCAGGAGAGCAGTACAGATACCGGATATCAACAGAATTACCAGCAGGAGTATCAGCAGAACTATCAGCAGGATCATCAGCAAAGTTATCAGCAGAATTATCATTCGGTCTATCCGGGTAAACCGGTGAACTGGATTCCGTATCTTGTGCTGTCCATTGTGTTTACTGTGGGCTCAACAGTGTGCTGTTGTCCGCTCAGCCTTGTGTTCGGCATTGTAGCAATCGTGTATTCTGCCAAGATTAATCAGGCGTCATTATCCGGAGATGAGGAAGCGGCGCGCAGAGCTGCCAAAACAGCAATGATCTGGCTGATTGTTTCAGGAGTTGTACTCGTCCTGTCCATCGTAATGAGCGCGATTTTTGGATCCGTATTATTCGGAGAGATTTACAACGAAATCTACTATGACTACTATTATTAATGAGAAACGAATACACACATTTTTATCCAGAATCTGTGCGCGGAGGAGGACAAGGGCAGCCTGTGCGGCAGCAGTGGCAGCATGCGCTATAGCAGGGGCGGCATATTTGTACTTCCATGATCCGCATGAACATCCGCTGCCCTGTTTTTATCTGATGCTGACCGGATTTTACTGTCCCGGATGCGGAGCGGGCAGAGCGAGCTATTCGATTCTCCATGGGCGGTTTCTGGAAGCTTTCTGCTATAATCCGCTGATGGTGATTCTGCTTCCGCTGCTCATGCTGTACATTGCGGCCCGGACGCTGGACTGGGTGATCACAGGGGGCGACCATGTGGACTATAAGATCAGTATCCGTTTTCTTGTGGCGGTTTTAGCCCTGGTTTTTATATACTGGATTATAAGGAATATTCCGGTGTATCCATTTACACTGCTTGCGCCTGGAGGGCTGGCGGAAGTGCTGCTGTAAACAGGTAAAAAGTCTCTTTTCTTCCAGATGCGGAGAAAGGGGGCTTTTTCTATGAGAAGGTCTTTTACTCCTTCTGTTTTCACATCAGGAAACTGATTGACTATTAAAGAGCAGTTCCGTTTTTCGTGTGTTTTTGTGCCGGCTTCAGCCTCCGTCCTTATCAGAATTGTAATTGCAGTTTCGTACCCCGCTATGATATACTGTTCACCAGAGAGAAAGTCTGGCTGAACGTGCATGCTCCATATCAGACGGAGCTGCTGCTTCAGTCAGTAAAACGGAGGGAAATTTCATGATTAACAAACTAGTGGAAAAGATTAAAAAGACAGGTGCTCCTATTGTCGTAGGGCTGGATCCGATGCTGAGCTATATTCCGCAGCATGTTCAGGACAAGGCGTTCGAAGAATTCGGAGAGACTCTGGAGGGAGCTGCTGAGGCGATCTGGCAGTTTAATAAGGAGATTGTGGACAAGACATATGATCTGATTCCGGCCGTAAAGCCGCAGATCGCGATGTACGAACAGTTCGGTGTGCCAGGAATCGCGGCATTTAAGAAGACAGTGGACTACTGCAAGTCCAAAGATCTGGTTGTGATCGGGGACGTCAAAAGAGGAGACATCGGTTCCACATCCGCGGCATATGCTGTGGGACACCTTGGAAAGGTGAAAGTGGGAAGCAAAGAGTATGTTCCGTTTGATGAGGATTTCGCAACAGTGAATCCATACCTCGGTTCTGACGGCGTGAAGCCTTTCATCGAAGTATGCAAAGAAGAGAAAAAAGGCCTCTTCATTCTGGTGAAGACGTCCAATCCGTCCAGCGGGGAATTCCAGGACAGGCTGATCGACGGACGCCCGCTCTATGAACTGGTAGGTGAAAAGGTTGCTCAGTGGGGCGCTGACTGTATGGGAAATGAATACAGCTATATCGGCGCGGTGGTCGGCGCTACGTACCCGGAGATGGGCAAGGTGCTGCGCGGGATCATGCCGAAGTCTTATATCCTTGTCCCGGGCTATGGAGCTCAGGGAGGACAGGGAAAGGACCTTGTCCACTTCTTTAATGAAGACGGACTGGGCGCGATTGTGAACTCTTCCCGTGGAATTATCGCCGCATATAAGCAGGAAGCATACGCGAAATTCGGAGCTGAGAACTTCGGAGATGCATCCAGGGCGGCAGTGGAAGCGATGATTGCCGATATCAGCGGGGCGTTGGCTTCCAGATAGAATTTAAGAGGAACATCCGGGAACGGAAGAGAACCAGAGGAAGCGGATCAGAGAAAGCGGATCAGAGAAAGCAGATCAGAGAAAAAGAATCAGAGAAAAGATCAGAGGAATAGAAAGCTTATGACAAAGAAACGAGAAAATGCAATTGTCCTCTCTCAGGAGAGGATCGCTCAGGATATCTGCAGCATGTGGATGAAAACCGGGGCGGCTTTGGAGGCGAAGCCGGGCCAGTTTATTTCCATGTATACGAACGATGGGAGCAAGCTGCTTCCCCGGCCGATCAGCATTTGCGAGATTAACCGGGAAGAAAGCAGCCTGAGGGTTGTGTACCGTGTGACCGGGAAGAATACGGGGACGGAAGAGTTTTCACGGATGAAGGCAGGGGATACGATTCCAGTGATCGGCCCTCTGGGAAACGGGTTCCCGCTGGAGAAGGCAGCAGGGAAAAGGGCATTTCTGATGGGAGGCGGTATCGGCGTACCGCCCATCCTGGAGCTGGCGAAGCAGATGGACTGCGGGGTGAAGCAGATCATTGTGGGATACAGGGACAGCGAGATTTTCTTAAGAGATGAGTTTGAGCAGAACGGGGAAGTATATATTTCCACAGAGGATGGAAGTGTGGGCACAAAGGGAAATGTGATGGATGCGATCAGGGAGAATGGCCTTGAGGCGGATATCATCTATGCCTGCGGTCCGACGCCTATGCTCAGGGCCATCAAGGCTTACGCAGAAGAAAAAGGGATCGAGTGCTGGCTTTCCCTTGAGGAGCGTATGGCCTGCGGCATCGGTGCCTGCCTCTCCTGTGTATGCCAGACGAAGGAGAAGGATCATCACAGTAATGTAAATAATAAAAGGATCTGTAAGGACGGTCCGGTATTTCTGTCTACGGAGGTGGAGATCTGATGGATATGAGAGTAAACATCGCGGGAATAGAGTGGAAAAATCCGGTGACAGTGGCGTCCGGCACCTTTGGATCAGGGGCAGAGTTCGCTGACTATGTGGATCTGAACCGCTTGGGCGCAGTGACGACCAAAGGCGTGGCAAACATTCCCTGGGCGGGCAACCCGACACCAAGGGTGGCGGAGACATACGGAGGAATGATGAACGCTGTAGGACTGCAGAATCCGGGAATCGATGTATTCTGTGAGCGGGATATTCCGTTTTTGAGAAAATTCGATACAAAAATTGTTGTAAATGTGTGCGGCAAGTCCGGGCAGGACTACTGCGAAGTGGTTGAACGGCTGGCAGATGAAGATGTAGATATGCTTGAAATCAATATCTCCTGCCCGAATGTTAAAGAAGGCGGTATTGCGTTTGGCCAGAATCCAAAGGCGGCGGAGGAGATCACAAAGGCAGTGAAGAAATACGCAAAGCAGCCTGTGATCATGAAATTAAGCCCTAACGTGACCAGCATCGCTGAGATGGCGAAGGCAGTGGAGGCCGGCGGCGCGGACGCGGTCTCCCTGATCAATACGATCACCGGCATGAAGATTGACATCAACAGAAAGTCATTCGTGCTGGCGAACAGGACGGGCGGTGTTTCCGGCCCGGCGATCCATCCAATTGCGGTGAGGATGGTATACGAGGCGGCCAATGCGGTGGAAGTGCCCGTTATCGGCATGGGAGGAATCATGAACGCGGAGGACGCGATTGAGATGATCCTTGCGGGAGCGAGCGCGGTGTCCGTGGGAACAGCGAATTTCCATGATCCTGGAGTGACCATGAAGATCGTGGACGGGATTGAGGAATATATGAAAGCTCAGGGATTTGAGAGCGTGGCTGAGATGGTTGGAATCGTGAAATGAGAAAGAAAAGGGGACAAAAGGGATGAACGGGCAGAGAAAGTGGAAGAAAGTTCTTGCAGGCGTATCCGCGTTTGCGCTGACCGCGGCGATGGCACCAACGGGGATGCTGGAAGTATCGGCGGCTGACGCACAGGGCACGGACGGTACAGTTTATACAGCAGAGAGTGTTCATGACGCGGCAGGCGCGGTTGTTCTGTATACGAACGATGTGCACTGCGCGACAGACGGCTATTCTTATCTGGCTGCATACAAAGCACAGCTTGAGGAAGACGGCTATGACGTAATTACAGTTGACGTGGGAGACGCGATCCAGGGAGAGGCCATCGGATCTACATCTGAGGGCGCGGCAATTGTAGATATCATGAACACAGTAGGATATGATTTCGGCGTGCCGGGCAATCATGAATTCGACTATGGACTGGAGCGGTTCCTGGCTATTGCTGCGGGTGATGCGCCGGAGGCTCAGTATGAATACTTAAGCTGTAACTTTGTTGATCTTCAGACAGGTGAAACAGTGTTGACGCCTTATGAAATCGTAGAGATGAATGGGGAAAATGTGGCATTTGTAGGAATCAGCACACCTGAGACTTATACGAAATCCACGCCGACTTATTTCCAGGACGAGAATGGAAACTTCCTTTACAGTTTTTCAGAAGATACCTTCTATGATACGATTCAGGACACGGTGGATGAAGCCATCGCGGCCGGCGCTGACCGGGTGATCGCGCTGGGACACCTGGGAATCGAAGGCACGACAGAAGGCTGGAAATCAACAGATGTGATCGCAAATACGACGGGAATTGACGCATTTATCGATGCCCACTCTCATGAGACGATCCCGGAGAGCGAATATGCGAACAAAGACGGCGAAATGGTGCCTCTCACATCTACAGGTACAAAGTTTGCCGATTTCGGTCAGATGACGCTCAATGAGGACGGCACTTGCACAACAGAACTGATCGTTCCGTCCGATGTGGACACCCAGAGCTCAGCCGCCGCTGCGACAGCATACCAGACTGTTCAGGACAAAGTGGACGGCTACAATGAGGAACTGGCTTACCTGAATGAGAAGCTGGGAACAGCAGAGACTGAACTTACTATCAACAATGCAGACGGCGTGAGAAGAATCCGGAACGGCGAGACGAACATGGGTGACTTTGTGGCAGACGCGTACCGTGTGATGACGGGAGCGGACATTGCGCTTGTAAACGGAGGAGGAATCCGTGCTTCTATCACGGCAGGAGATGTGACGAGAAAAGATCTGATGGACGTGAATCCCTGGAATAACGAAATGTGTGTGATCCGCGCGACAGGGCAGCAGATCCTGGACGCACTGGAGCATGGCGCACGGCTGAATCCGGAAGAGAACGGCGGTTTCCTTCAGGTATCGGGACTGACTTATGAGATTCACAATTATCTGGAAAGCCCGGTGATCACAGACAATATGGAGATGTTCCAGGGAATTGATGAAACAAAGGAGAGAAGGGTTCAGAATGTCATGATCGGAGGAAAGGCGCTGGATCCAGAGGCAGGATATACAGTGGCGGGCAGCTTCTATACCCTTCAGAAACAGGGCGATGGCTTCACTATGTTTGACGGCGCGGAGGTCGTGGCTCATGAGGGCCTTCCTGTAGATTCCGAAATGTTGATTAACTATTTTACGGAAGAACTTGGAGGAAGCATTACGGCGGAACAGTATGGAAATCCCCTTGGCGACGGCAGGATCACAATTCTGGCGGAAGAGGCTCAGGAACCGTCCGAGCCGGAGAAGCCGGGACAGGAGAATCCGTCTGATCAGGAAAATCCATCTACAGAGAATCCGGTCGATCAGAATGGAAATGATAATCAGAATGGTACGGGCAGTGGAAATGCAAATACCGGAAACTCTTCCGGAAAGACAGTAAAGACCGGAGATGAGAGCAGCGTCTATGGGCTGATCGCAGCAATGGCCTCTGCGGCAGTGATCGCAGGAGGCACAGGAGCGTATGTGATCAGACGAAGGAAGATGCGTGGATAAACAGCTATTTAGTTCACTAACACTTTCCGTCAAAATGTGTCCGGAAGCGGAACAGATATTTTGTAACGCGTATTCT
>CALWTQ010000030.1 GCA_944384505.1 uncultured Mediterraneibacter sp. | reverse complement strand
CACAGAATACGTATCGCAAACCATCCGCTCCGCTTCCGGACGTGAGTCACAGGAAATGTTAGTGCGCTAAATAGCTGTTATCTAATCTGTTATGAAAAAAATCCTTTACAAGCGGGAGGAAATTATATATAATAATTTAGTCGGCGGGGTGTGGCTCAGTTTGGTTAGAGCGCACGGCTGGGGGCCGTGAGGTCGCAGGTTCGAATCCTGTCACCCCGATGGATGCATAAATGATAAGGCATTGGATTACAATAAGGGATCAGATCAGGTAAAAAGGTTTACCAGAAACTGATTCCTTATCTATTATGAGCCCTGTTTTTTACAGGAGCGGAAAAGGAGACAGCATTATGTGTGGATTCGCAGGCTTTGTGGGCGAAGCAGAAGACAGAGAACAGGTTTTAGTCAATATGATGAATACTATCATACACAGAGGACCGGACAGCGAGGGAAAATATATTGATGAGGACGCGGCGCTGGGATTTCGGAGACTGAGCATCATCGATCTTTCTTCGGTGGGAGACCAGCCTCTTTACAATGAAGACAGAAGTATGGTTCTTGTGTTCAACGGTGAGATTTACAATTATCAGGAACTCCGGGAGGAACTGATAGAGGCCGGACATGTCTTTGTGTCAAACACGGATTCGGAAACCCTGCTTCACGGATATGAAGAGTGGGGCGAAAAGCTGGTGGACAGGCTTCGCGGCATGTATGGCTTTGTGATCTGGGACACGAAGAAGAAGCGGCTTTTCGGCGCGAGGGATATCTTTGGCATTAAGCCGTTTTATTATGCGCAGATGAACGGGACATTTTTATTCGCGTCAGAGATTAAAGCATTTATGGAGCATCCGAAGTTTGATAAGATATTTAATGAGGATGCGCTGGGCAATTATCTTTCCTTTCAGTTCGTTCCTACCAACGAGACGTTTTTTAAGGGAGTATTCTGCCTGCAGCCGGGGCACTATTTTACCTATGAGAATCAGAAACTGACTATTACCAGGTATTTTGAACCTGATTTCAGAGGTGACACAAAGAAGTCCTTTGAGGAGATCGTGGACGATGTTGAGTCGGTTATGAAAGAGTCTGTTAAAATGCATAAGATCAGTGATGTGGAAGTCGCGTCTTATCTTTCCAGCGGCGTGGATTCCAGTTACCTGACTTATCTCGGCCAGGTGGACCGCACGTTTACTGTTGGCTTTGACGAGGGGAAATACAGTGAGATTCAGGACGCTAAGGAGTTCGCGGCCAGCATCAATATGAAGAATGACGCGAAAATCATTACTCCGGATGAATACTGGGACAGGCTGTCGGATATTCAGTATTACATGGATGAACCGGTGGCCGATCCGGCGGCGATCGCTCTGTATTTCCTGAGTGAAGAGGCGGCTAAGAAAGTGAAAGTCGTGCTTTCGGGCGAGGGGTCGGACGAGCTTTTCGGAGGATATAATATTTACTGTGAGCCGCTGGAGCATACTTCGTTTAACAAGATTCCATTCCCGGTGCGGCGCCTGCTGGGCAAGTTTGCCGAGCGCTGCCTGCCCCGCGGAATGAAAGGAAGAGGCTTCCTTATGCGCCACGGGAAAACGCTTGAGGAGCGCTATTTTGCCAATGCGACTAATATTTTCACGGAGCGGGAGGCTTCTAAAATCCTGAAGAAAGGCTGCAGGCCCGGAATTCAGAAAGTGACCCGTCCGCTGTATGACCGGGTGAAGGGAAAAGATCCGGTAACAAAGATGCAGTATGTGGATCTTCATCTGTGGCTTGTCCATGATATCCTGATGAAGGGAGACAAGATGGGAATGGCAAATTCCCTGGAGGTAAGAGTGCCGTTCCTGGATAAAAAGGTGCTGGAGCTGGCTGAGAGCCTTCCGCTGAACTACAAGGTCCGCGCGCCTAAGACGAAGGTCGCCCTCCGCGCGGCAGCGGAGCGGTGTATCCGCAGCAAAACTGCTGAGAAGAAGAAGCTGGGCTTCCCGATTCCGATCCGCGTATGGCTGAAAGAAGATAAATATTACAGCCGGGTGAAGGCAATGTTTTCCTCCGCTGCGGCGAAGAAGTTTTTTAACACAGATATGCTGTTGAAGATGCTGGATGACCACAAGGCAGGGAAGAATACGAATGAGAAGACGGATGACAGCCGGAAGATTTGGACAGTATATATTTTCCTTGTATGGTATGACAGGTTTTTTGAACATGGAAAGCCGATGCATCCGGCTATGAATATGGGATAGGTGATGATATGAGAAGCAGGACTGTCCGGCCTGTCAGGAGGCAGGATCAGAAGAAAGGCAGCAGAAGAACGGCCAGGAGCAGGCTGGGAGATACTCAGCCTATGCCTCTGCCCGGACAGCAGAACCGTACGGCTGTGAATCAGAGGCGCGGAAGCCTGTCTGATACCCGTCCGATGCGTCCGGCAGGCCTGCGGTCAGGCTATGAGAGCTATCAGAGAGTAATTGACCGGAGGCGGGAGGTGCTCCGCACTCCCAAACCGCAGGCGGAACAGCCGGTCCGCACTCCTCCAAAAGTGAAGCGCGCCCGGAGCGGAGTCAGCGGCCTGGCTGCTCTGGCCCGCAGAAAAGGAAAGACGGCGGAAGCGCAGTATTTCGATTTTGATCTTCTCCTTGTGATTGTTTTCCTTATGTGTTTCGGCCTGGTTATGCTGTACAGTACCAGTTCCTATGAAGCGCAGGTTGAGCTGGGAGATGATATGTTCTATTTCTCAAAGCAGGCGCTGATCGGTATAGCCGGATTTGTCGCCATGTTTATTGTATCCAAGATTGATTATCATCTGTACGGTGCGTTTGCGGTTGAGATTTACATTTTCTCTATGGTTATGATGGCACTGGTACAGACGCCTCTGGGAAAGACAGTGAATGGAGCGAGGCGCTGGATCAGGCTGCCGGGGAATATGACGCTCCAGCCGGCGGAGATCACAAAGATCGCGGTGATCCTTTTTATCTCCTACGAGCTGTGCAGGCTTGGAAAGAAAGCATATACCTGGGAGGGATTGGTACGGATTCTGGCTCTTGGAGCAATTGCGTCCGGCGGTGTTCTCTTTCTGACGGACAACCTGAGTACCGCGATTATTGTAATGGCGATCACCTGCATCCTGTTTTTCGTGATTCATCCGAAAACAAAGCCATTCTTTGTGGCGCTCGGAATCGGGGCGGCGATTGCTATAGTGGGAATTATAATTTTGTCTGTGACTGTGGCGAACAGTGATAATTTCCGTGTGCAGAGAATTGTGGCGTGGCTGAATCCGGAGGCCACGGCTGACACAGAGAGTTTCCAGGTGATGCAGGGACTTTACGCGATCGGAAGCGGCGGCTTTTTTGGCAAAGGTCTTGGAAACAGCACGCAGAAACTTGGGGTGATTCCCGAGGCGCAGAATGATATGATCCTGGTAGTGATCTGCGAAGAGCTTGGAGTGTTCGGCGCAATTTTAATACTTGTGCTCTTTGGCGTGCTCTTGTACCGGCTGATGTTTATTGCGAGAAATGCGCCGGACTTGTATGGTTCTCTGATTGCCACGGGCATATTTGCGCATATTGCGCTTCAGGTTATTTTAAATATTGCGGTTGTAACCGGACTTTTGCCGACAACGGGTATTACGCTTCCGTTTATCAGCTATGGGGGCACGGCAATTTTGTTCCTCATGGCGGAGATGGGAATTGCCCTGGGAATTTCCCGGCGGATACGGCTTGAAGGGGAGTGAACTGCTGAGAAAAGGAAGTCTTTTTGTATAAAAGGGCTTCCTTTCTCTGTAAATATATGCTATATTTTTATGTGGTATTCAAAACTACATATAATAGAAATATAAAATATATTTTGCGGTTTGGGAGGAAAGATCATGGATTATAAGATTATCGTTGACAGCTGCGGCGAACTGACACACAGGATGAAAGAGAGCGGCGTCTATACGACTGCTTCTTTAAGTATGCTGGTGGACGGCGACCAGATTATTGATGATGAGACATTTGATCAGGCGGATTTTATCAAACGTGTGGCCGCAAGCCCGGAATGTCCGAAGTCCTCCTGCCCGTCGCCGGAGAAATATATGGAACTCTATGAGGGGAATGAAAAGAGGGTTTATGTTGTTACGCTGTCCTCTGAGCTGAGCGGCTCTTATAACAGTGCCGTACTGGGGAAAAAGCTCTGGGCAGAAGAACATGCACAGGAGAGTGGTGAAGAAAAGCAGATCTATGTGTTTAATTCCCGTTCGGCTTCTGTGGGAGAAACGCTTATCGCATGTAAAATCCGTGAATGTGAGGAACAGGGGCTTGCATTTGGAGATACGGTCAGCTGTGTGGAGAGTTATATAGAAGGACAGCATACGTATTTTGTTCTGGAGAATCTGGATACACTCAGGAAAAACGGCAGGCTTACGGGGATTAAATCTTTTGTGGCAAGTGCTTTGAATATCAAGCCTGTGATGGGGTCCACTCCTGAGGGAACCATCTGCCAGCTCGGCCAGGCGAGGGGGATAAAGAGAGCTCTGGAAAAGATGGCTGACCAGATTATAAAGGAAGGGAAGGACACAAAAAACAAGATTCTGGGGATTGCGCACTGCAACTGTCCTGAGCGCGCGCGGGCAGTGGAGCGCATGATACTGGACCGCATCTCTGTGAAGGACAGCTTTATTGTGGACACCGCGGGAATCAGTACGATGTACGCAAATGACGGAGGAATAATTGTTGTGCTCTGATCCGGTTTGTGGTAAACTGTGGATAGTGTCCGGACCGGAGCTGCATCCGGCGGATGACGGAAACAGTCAAGGCGAAAGGAGTGCGTGGAAGAATGAGTCAGGAGAAGGTGGACCGCTATAAAAAGGAGAAAGCAAACCGCAGGAAGATAATGCGCAGGCAGAAGATCATGAGCTTTGTCCGCAAAGCAGTACTTACGGTGGCAGCGGTGGCGCTTGTCGGATGGCTGGGATATTCCGCTTACGGTATACATGAAGCAAACAAAGAACGGGTGGTCGCAGAAGTGAATTATGATGCAGTCACGGAATATTTGAACGGTCTTGCGACGACAAGCGAATGACAAATTAATATAAAGAAATGACATGAGGAGTACAGTTTAGACTGTACTCCTTTTTGTGTTGGCCAGCTATTTAGGTAATAACTCTTTTCGGGGAACACATCCGGAAGTGCCATTGCCTAAATAGGCTGAACCGCGAAGTTGGCGCGGCTTGTGGGCCTTCGACTGCGAAAGCTTTCCGGCCGCGCCACACTTACGGAAGCTATATATTCACTGGCTTCCGGCTTGATAAGCCCAGAAAACAGCCCCATTTCGAGAAAAATTCTGCGGGGATGGAGGATGAGGACGGGTGCCTTCGGAAGGGGATTAGCGAAACTTGAAGCTGCGGCGGCAGACGTTAGGGCTGACGGTGGAATTGTCTGAGCGGATACGCGAGTTGTCCACCGTCAGTCCTTGTATTTAGTCTGTCGCCGCAGCTTTTAGTTTCACTTATCCCCTGGAGCGAAGCCCGTCCTCATCCTCCATCCCCGCAGAATATGTCTCAGAAATAGCCCCTGTTTTCGGACGTTTCTCATCCGGAAGTTAGTGAACTTTATAGCCGGAGCACACAAAAAAATCGAAAAAAGGGGTTGAAAAAGGAGGCGGGGTGGTTTAGAATGGTGTCAAGTGGTAAGAAGTGGTGGAAAGTGGGGTAAAGTGGGGAGCGATGTGGAGGCTCACATTAAGAGAAAGGATTCCAAATGTTACTTGGAGAGTTTAACCATAGCATTGATGAAAAGGGAAGACTCATCATTCCGGCAAAACTCAGGGATGACCTTGGTGACAGCTTTGTTATCTGTAACGGGCTGGAAGGATGCCTCTTTGTTTACTCTCAGGAAGAATGGAACAAATTCGTTGCCGAACTTGAAACCTTACCACGTATGAACAAGGATGCCAGAATCTTTAAGCGTTATTTTTTTGGAAGCGCTTCGGAGGGCAGCTTCGACAAGCAGGGGAGAGTTCTTGTCCCGCCGTCACTCCGCAAAGCAGCGCACCTGGAGAAGGACGTAGTCCTGGTGGGAGTTCAGGACCGCGTTGAGATCTGGGACAAGGATCTGTGGGAAGAGCGCAGCCAGGTAAGCGAAGAGGATCTGGATGCTATCGCAGAACGCATGGAAGCGATCGGAATCAGGATCTAAGGAGGAGATTATGGCATTCAAACACACTTCCGTTCTGCTGCATGAGACAGTGGACGGACTTAACGTCAGACCGGACGGCACTTATGTAGACGGTACACTTGGAGGAGGGGGACATGCCTTTGAAGTGTGCTCGCGTCTGGGAGACAAGGGGAGATTTATAGGCATAGACCAGGACGCGGCCGCGATCGAAGCGGCGGGAGAGCGTCTGAAAGGCTTCGGGGAGAAGGTCACGATAATACGGAGCAATTACCGTGATATGAAGCCGCAGCTCCAGAAATTAGGCATTGACAAGGTGGACGGAATCGTCATTGACCTGGGGGTGTCTTCCTATCAGCTTGATACGGCTGAGAGAGGGTTTTCATACCGGGTGGACGCGCCTCTTGACATGAGGATGGATCAGAGGCAGAAGATGACGGCCAGGGACATTGTCAACAGCTACAGCGAGGCGGAACTTTACCGTGTGATCCGCGACTACGGGGAGGACAGGTTCGCGAAGAATATCGCGAAGCATATCGTGGCGGAGCGGGAGAAAGAACCGGTCGAGACGACAGAGCAGCTGAATGAAATCATACGGCACGCCATACCGATGAAGGTCCGGAAGGCTTCGGGACATCCGTCAAAGCGGACGTTTCAGGCGATCCGAATTGAGCTGAATCATGAGCTGGACGTGCTTAAGAGCTCCCTGGATGAGATGATCGATATGTTAAATCCGGGGGGACGGATCTGTATCATTACGTTTCATTCGCTGGAGGATAGGATTGTGAAGAGCGCATTTCGGAAGAATGAGAATCCATGCACCTGTCCGGACCATTTTCCTGTATGTGTCTGTGGGAAAGTATCAAAAGGGAGAGTGGTTACAAGAAAGCCAATCCTTCCCTCAGAGGAAGAGATGGCGCAGAACAGCCGTTCAAAGAGCGCAAAGCTGAGGATATTTGAACGGGCTTAAGAATCAGGGAGTATTTTAAAATATGTTTCCCGCCGGGAAGGGGAGAGCCCGGCCGGAAGAGCAGACAGGGGAAAGGAGCATTCGCAATGGCATCAGGGTACAGGACATATCACAGAAGAACATCCGGTCTTGACAGAGGAAGAGATTACAGCCAGTTCTATGTATATGGAAATGCAGTGCGCCAGGCGGAGGCACTTCCCGAGAGAGCGCCGAAGAAACGTCCGGAGCGCGTAAAAAAGCAGGTGAGCCGTCAGGTGGTCAGAAACAGGAACCGGGCTATGCGTATCAGCCCGGCATACGCAGTTTTCCTGGCAGCGGCAGCGGCCTGTGCGGTGCTTGTATGTATTATGTATCTGAGCCTGCAGTCAGAAGTGGTGAGCCGTTCTGAGAATGTAACCGCGCTGCAGAAGCAGCTGGCTGACCTGACAGAGGCGAACAATACCGCTTATAACGCAGCTGCGGATTCGGTCAATCTTGAGACCGTGCGCGACCGCGCGATGAACGAGATGGGAATGGTGTATGCTTCGCAGGGGACGGTGATCGAGTACGACAGCCCGTCCGGGGAGTACGTGAAGCAGTACAGCGATATTCCGGAGAGCGGAGTGCTCGCCAAGTCGAGTGATGTATCAAAATAAGGAACTATAATATGGCATCAAGAAAGAGAAGAAAGAACAGATTTGGATTTTTGACAAAAAGATTCCCGGTCAGGATGCAACGAAAGCTGGTAATGCTGTTTATGGCAGTGATACTGGTTTTTGTTTTTCTTATAGGGAGAATCACGATCATCAATGCGACCAGGGGGAGCCAGTATACGAAGACCGTACTGGATCAGCAGAACTATAACAGCAGAACGATCGCGTTTAAACGGGGGGATATCGTAGACCGGAACGGCACGAAGATTGCGACCAGCGAGCGCGTATATAATGTAATTCTTGACATAAAGGTTATGACGGACAAGGACGAGTACATTGAGCCGACCAAGGAAGTTCTCAAAGAGTGCTTTGATATTGAAGGGAACGTTGTGGACGCGCTGATCGAGGAAAATCCGGACAGTCAGTATGAGATACTGGCCCATGGGATTGATTATGAGACGGCACAGAAGTTTAATGAGATTGATGAAGATGATGAGAACTATCCAAATGTCATGGGTGTGTGGCTTGAGGATGATTATAACAGAACGTATCCTTACGGCACCATGGCAAGCGACCTGATCGGATTCAGCAATGACGGAAATGTCGGAGCGCTGGGGATTGAGAGCGCGTATAACAGTGTGCTGAATGGGACGGACGGAAGAGAGTACGGATATTTTGACGAGGACTCTTCTGTCGAGCGCACGGTAAAACCGGCAAAAAACGGGAATACAGTGGTGTCTACCATTGACGTGACCCTGCAGAATATTGTGGAGCGGGCAATTCTGGAGTTTAATGAAAATCAGGGGGACGATGAAAACCTGGGGAGCAAGAACACTGCGGTGATCATCATGAATCCGAATACAGGCGAGATCCTGGCGGAAGCTTCCTATCCGAACTTTGACCTGAACGATCCCAGAGATACCTCTGTGGTATACTCGGATATAACCTGGGAAAAGAAGATAGAGGAAGTAGCCGAGCTGTATGATGAAGAGGAATGGAATGAGATGTCGGATGAAGAGAAGGAAGTGGCGGCCCTGAATGACCTGTGGCGCAACTTCTGCGTCAGTGACGCTTTTGAACCGGGCTCTACCATGAAGCCGTTTACCGTGGCCGCAGGTCTGGAAACAGGAACCCTCACCGGAAATGAGACGTACTACTGCGGAGGAAGCAAGAATGTACTGGGCATAGAGGTTTCCTGCCACTATGAGGACGGGCACGGGACGGAGACAGTCCAGGACGCCATTGCCAATTCCTGCAATGTGGCTCTGATGGATATGTCATCTGTGATTGGGGCGGATAATTTTGTCCGGTATCAGCATATCTTCGGCTTTGGGGAATATACCGGCATTGACCTTCCGGGAGAGGCATATACAGCGGGGCTGCTCTATGATCCGGAGAATATGACAGAGCTGGATCTGGCAACAAATTCTTTTGGTCAGAACTTTAATGTTACCATGACGCAGATGGCGGCGGCCTTCTGTTCTCTGATCAATGGAGGATACTATTATGAACCGCATGTAGTAAGGCAGATCCAGGATGAGAACGGGAATGTGATTGAAACCAGGGATCCGGTGCTTCTGCGCAAAACTGTATCGTCAGAGACGTCAGACATGGTGAAGAAGTATATGAAGGCCGTGCTGGACTACGGAACCGGACAGAGAGCGCAGGTTGAAGGATATGATATCGGCGGGAAGACCGGTACAGCGGAGAAGCTGCCGAGGACAGACGGCCAGTACGTGCTCTCCTTTATCGGGTACGCGCCTCAGGAAAATCCGGAGATCGTGATTTATGTAGTGATTGATGAACCCTATCAAGGCGGGGACGACAGTTCACTTGTACTGAATCTGAGCCAGAAGATCATGGCAGAAGCCTTCCCGTATCTTGGGATTACAACGATTGCGGAGAGCGGGCAGTCCGCTCAGACGGAGGGGCAGAACTTCGGAGACACAGAATACACGAATTATGACGCGAACTATGAAGAAACTTATGACAATCCGGACGGTTCCTATATTGATGAGAACTATGATCCGGATCTGGATGACTGGGCAACCGGCAGCACAATAGAATAAGGAAAAGATGAATAACCCCGCAAAAGATGTAATAAGCTGTAACAACATCTTCTGCGGGGTTATATTAATATGAAGAATAAGACATACAATAAGAAGAAAATACTGATTGTGTTCTTGTGTGCGGCAGCAGTTCTTCTGGCTCTGATCGGGCGGCTTGTCTATCTGATGATATTTGACGCCCGGTATTATCAGGAGCTGGCACAGGATCTACACGAGAGAGAGAGAGAGATCAAGGCTGCGCGGGGAGAAATCGTGGACCGGAACGGGGTGGTGCTGGCCACGAACCGGACAGTGTGTACGATTTCCGTGATCCACAGCCAGATTGAGGATCCGGAGCAGGTCATAGAAGCGCTTTGCCGGGAACTGGAGATGGAGGAAGCGGAAGTAAGAAAGAAAGTGGAGAAAGTCTCGTCCATGGAGAAAATACGGACAAATGTCGACAAGGAGACCGGGGACCGGATCCGTGAGCTTGACCTGGCCGGAGTGAAAGTGGACGAGGACTATAAAAGATATTATCCTTATGATGAGCTTGCGTCCAGAGTGCTGGGATTTACAGGCGGCGACAATCAGGGAATTATCGGGCTGGAAGTGAAATATGAAGAATACTTAAAAGGAACGAACGGAACAATACTTACAGTGACAGACGCCCGCGGGATTGAGCTTGAAGGTGTGGCGGAGGATCGGATCGAGCCTGTGGCAGGGAATACGGTTCAGGTGACTCTGGACTACAATATCCAGGCCTACTGTGAGCAGGCCGCGATGAATGTGATGGAGGAGAAGCAGGCTGAGGCGGTTTCGATCCTGCTTATGAATCCGCAGAACGGGGAGATTTACGCAATGGTAAATGTGCCGGAATTCAACCTGAATGATCCCTATGAGCTTAATGACGGGACGGACGCGGACAGCTTATCCGATGAGGAACTGCAGGACGCTCTGAACCAGATGTGGAGAAACCGGTGCATTAACGATACTTATGAGCCGGGATCTATCTTTAAGATTATCACGGCGTCCGCATGTCTGGAGGAGGGCGTGGTTTCTCTTGACGACACCTTTTACTGTCCGGGATACCGGGTGGTGGAAGACCGCAGGATCCGGTGCCATAAAGTGGGCGGGCACGGGCAGGAGACTTTTGTCCAGGGAATCCAGAATTCCTGCAACCCGGTGTTTATGGATATCGGGCTGAGGCTGGGAGCGGAGAAGTTCTATGATTATTTTGGCCAGTTCGGACTGTTCAGCCTGACAAATATTGACCTTCCCGGAGAGGCCGGGACGATCATGCATAAGAAAGAGGATATTGGGCTGGTGGAGCTTGCCACTATGACATTCGGCCAGTCCTTCCAGGTCACGCCGATCCAGATGGCGGTGACAGTCAGCTCTATCGTAAACGGCGGCGTGCGGGTCACGCCCCATGTGGCGAAGGCGGTGCTGGACGGAAACGGAGAGGTCATCGAGGAGCTGAAATATGAGACGGAGAGCGGGATTGTATCAAAAGAAACGTCGGAGACAATGCGGCAGCTGTTAGAGGGCGTAGTGGCGGAAGGATCCGGGAAAAACGCTTATCTGGAGGGGTATTCCATTGGCGGGAAAACAGCCACATCCCAGACACTTCCCAGGAGCGCCAACCGGTATATCGCCTCTTTCTTAGGATTTGCCCCTGCGGAAGATCCTCAGATCCTTGGAATGGTGATCATACACGATCCCCAGGGCGTATATTACGGCGGAACCATCGCCGCGCCTGTGCTGCGGGAAATATACGACAATGTGCTGCCCTATCTCGGGATTGAAAAAAACTGATTCATGGTTTATACTGAATAAGATGTTCTGGGAAACAAAAGAGATGAAGAGGTGGATTTATGAGTAGTCATGTAGTGATACCCGTTCTGGTATCGTTTGCCATAAGCCTTGTGCTGGGACCTGTAGTCATTCCTTTTTTAAGGAAGCTGAAGATGAAGCAGACAGAGCGCGTGGAAGGCGTGCAGTCCCATTTAAAGAAAGCAGGGACGCCTACCATGGGCGGAATTATGATTCTGATTTCGGTGATTGTAACATCGCTCTTTTACGTGAAGGACTATCCGAAGATTGTCCCGGTTTTGTTTCTGACCGTGGCATTTGGGCTGATCGGTTTTCTGGATGATTATCTGAAGGTGGTGCTTAAACGGTCAGACGGCCTGATGCCCATGCAGAAGATGGCGCTGCAGATTGTAGTTACGGCGATTTTTGCATTTTATCTTGTGCGGGTGGCGGACATCCCGCTTACTATGCTGGTGCCTTTCTCCGGGGGATATTACCTGGATCTGGGCTGGGTGGCGTATCCTGTACTGTTTTTTGCAGTGATCGGGACAGTCAACGGCACGAATTTTACAGACGGCCTTGACGGTCTTGCCTCCAGTGTGACCGTGCTCGTGGCGACCTTTTTTACCGTGGTGGCTGTGGGGACGAAGAGCGGCATTGAGCCGGTTACCTGCGCGGTAGTGGGAGCTCTTCTGGGCTTTTTACTCTTTAATGTGTATCCGGCCAGTGTATTTATGGGGGATACAGGCTCCCTGGCGCTTGGGGGATTCGTAGCCGGGACGGCGTATATGCTGCAGATGCCGCTGTTTATTATTATTGTGGGATTTATTTATCTGGCAGAAGTGGCGTCCGTTATGATCCAGGTTACTTACTTTAAGAAGACAGGCGGAAAACGAATCTTTAAAATGGCTCCGATCCACCATCATTTTGAACTGTGCGGATGGTCAGAGACAAGAGTAGTAGCTGTATTTTCCATTATTACGGCGCTGCTCTGCCTGATCGCGTTAATGGGGGTATAGTACAATGGATATCAATAATTTAAGCGGAAAACGGGTGCTCGTATTCGGATCCGGAATCAGCGGGGAGGCGGCCAGCCGTCTTTTGCTGGAAAAGGGAGCGTCAGTGGTGCTCTACGATGGGAATGATAAGCTGGATGCTAAAAAGATCCGCAGAGAAATTGTGGCGGAATGCAGCGGGGACGCTCCACTTCAGATTGTCCTGGGAGCTTTCCCGGAAGAGATCTTAGAGGAGATCGCTCTGACTGTTATGAGCCCTGGAGTGCCCACAGATCTTCCTGTAGTGGAGAAGATGAGACAGAAAGGCATCCCGGTGTGGGGAGAGGTCGAGCTTGCCTATGCGGCTGGGAAGGGAGACGTTCTTGCAATTACCGGTACAAACGGAAAGACAACGACGACTTCACTCCTTGGCGAGATTATGAGAAATGCCGCGGATCATGTGTTTGTGGTCGGCAATATCGGGACTCCATATACGGATATCGCGCCGGAAACAGACAAAGACAGTGTGATTGTGGCGGAGATGAGCAGTTTTCAGCTTGAGACTATACATAGTTTCTGCCCGAAGGTATCTGCGATTCTTAACATCACGCCGGACCATCTGAACCGGCATCACACGATGGAAGCCTATATTGCCGCAAAAGAGCGGATTGCGGAAAACCAGACGGAGAATGAGACGTGTGTGCTCAATTATGAGGATGAAGTGCTGCGCGGTTTCGGAGAAAACTTAAAACCGCAGGTTCTATATTTCAGCAGCCGGCGTAAACTGGAAAGAGGCGTTTATCTGGAAGATGGCTGGATTATCTGCCGGATAGACGAAAGAATTCCGGTGTGCAGGACGGACGAACTGCAGATCCTGGGCACCCATAATTATGAAAATGCGATGGCAGCTGTGGCGATGGCTTATGCCTACGGTGTGCCCATGGATACAATACGGAAGACTCTCAAAGAATTTAAGGGAGTAGCGCACAGAATCGAATTTGTGGCTGAGAAAAACGGTGTTGCCTATTATAACGATTCTAAGGGGACGAATCCGGACGCCGCTATCCGCGGCATCCAGGCTATGAACCGTCCTACAGTGCTCATCGGAGGCGGATATGACAAGGATTCTGCCTATGATGAGTGGATCCAGGCGTTTGACGGGAAGGTAAAGAAGCTGGTGCTCCTCGGGGCGACCCGGGAGAAGATTGCAGAATGCGCCGAAAAGAACGGATTTCATGAGATCGTGCTGGCGGATACATTTGAGGAAGCCTTTGAGAAATGTGTGGAATATGCGCAGCCCGGGGATGCAGTGCTCCTTTCGCCTGCATGCGCGAGCTGGGGAATGTTTAAAAACTATGAAGAACGCGGAGATAAATTCAGGGAACTTGTAAATCAACTGTAGGGAGTGGAGTTTATTGGAGCGTTCCGGTAAGAAGAGACGGTATGACGAGACAATGCTGGCCGTGGTGCTCGTCCTTGTGGCGCTCGGCCTGGTCCTGCTTTACAGTACCAGCGCCTATAATGGCAGGGTGAAATTTAATGATCCGCTTTATTATCTGAAGAAGCAGGGGTTTGCCACTCTGATCGGACTGTCCGGTATGATATTTGTCGCACGGATTGACTATCATAAGTGGATCCCCCTGGCTATACCCGGGTATCTGGCGGCGGTTGCGCTGTCTGTGGCAGTCATGCTCTTCGGAGACGAATATAACGGGTCCAAAAGATGGCTGTCTTTGGGCCCTCTTTCTTTTCAGCCGTCAGAGTTTGCCAAGGTGGCGATCATCCTGTTTCTTGCCTGTCTTGTGACAAAGAATGCCCGCAGAATGGGGAAATTCAGGACACTTGTGCTTATGATGCTGCCCGTGCTGCCCGTTGCCGGCCTCGTGGGGGCCAGCAATTTGAGTACGGCTGTAATCATTCTTGGCATTGCGGTGGTGCTGATCTTTGTGGCCAGTCCGAAGTATTCTCAGTTTATATGGATGGGGAGCGCCGGGGCAGCGTTCCTGGCGGTATTCCTGGCGATGGAGAGCTACCGTCTGGAGCGGATCGCTATCTGGCAGCATCCGGAAAAATATGAGAAGGGATATCAGACTCTCCAGGGGCTTTATGCCATAGGAAGCGGCGGGCTATTCGGAAGAGGGCTGGGGAGCAGCGTTCAGAAACTCGGATTCCTTCCGGAAGCGCAGAATGACATGATATTCTCCATTATCTGCGAAGAACTTGGACTTGTGGGCGCGGGTGTCATCATCTTGTTGTTCCTGATCCTGATCTGGCGGTTTTTCGTCACGGCCACAAAGGCCCCTGATCTTTTTGGAGCGCTGATTGCCGCCGGGGCCATGGCCCATATGATGATCCAGGTAATATTAAATATCGCGGTGGTGACAAACTCCATTCCAAACACGGGAATTACACTTCCGTTCATCAGCTACGGAGGAACTTCTGTTGTGTTCCTCCTTCTGGAAATGGGACTTGTGCTCAGCGTATCAAGTCTGACCGAGTGATATACTTACGGTTCATAGCGTACAATAGGAGGCATTTGATTGAAGAAGAAAAAACGCAGGAAGAGAAAAATATGGCGCATGTTCATGACAGCGGCAGCCGCGCTGGTGATACTGGCCATGGCGGTGCTGCTCCTGTTCCGCGCCCGGTCTTTTGAGGTCGAGGGCAACTCGTACTACGGGGAAAATACAATTACAACATGGATTCAGAACGACAGGTTTTCGTTTAATACTCTCTATATTCTGGCAAAGTATAATCTCACAAATCCGGAACTCCCGTCCGGAGTGGAGAGCATGAGCGTGTCTCTGAAAAATCCTTGGACCGTGCACATAACAGTGACGGAGAAAGAAATGGCAGGCTATGTAAACTATAATGACTACTATCTGTATTTCGACCGCAGCGGTACAGCTGTATTACGAAGCAAGAAGCTGATCGAGGGAGTTCCTTATATTGAAGGACTGAATTTTGACGCTGCAAAGGTGGAAGTGGGGAAAGCCCTGCCCGTGGAGGACGACGGCATATTTGAGAAAATCGTGGAAGTGTCGGAGAACCTGAAAAAGTATAATCTGACCCCTGACCGGATTGCATGCGCTGACGGGGATATTCAGATCTATTTCGGAGTTGTGGAGGTCTTGCTGGGGAGCGGCAATTATGAAGAAAAGCTGGAGCAGGCAGAAGCGGTCCTCGCAAAGCTCGCAGAACTCTATCCGGACACGGCAGGGACGCTGCACCTGGAGAACTATACCAGAGATTCAGAGTCGATCCGCTTCGTGCCGTCCCAGTGAGCAGCTTTTAGTTTCCCTTATCCCCTGGAGCGAAGCCCTGAGCCGTCCTCCATCCCCGCAGAATACGTCTTGGCAAAGGTACTGTTTTCGGACGTTTCTCCCCCCGGTAGTTAGTGAACTCTATAGCTGTTACAAAAATGCAGAAAAATAAGAAAAAATCTATTGATTATTTGCAAAAAAAACTATATTATATACTTATTGAATTCTATCGTTCAATATAAAGGGATGTATAAGAAATTAATAAGACGACAAAGGAGGAAATACTCTTGTTAGAAATTAAGACCAATGAATCAGAAGCGGCCGCGAGAATAATTGTTGTCGGAGTAGGCGGCGGCGGAAATAACGCTGTGAACCGCATGATCGACGAGCAGATCGCGGGCGTGGAATTTATCGCAGTGAATACAGACAAGCAGGCGTTGCAGCTCTGTAAGGCACCAACGCTGATGCAGATCGGGGAGAAGCTTACAAAGGGACTGGGCGCAGGAGCACAGCCGGAAGTGGGAGAGAAGGCGGCAGAGGAAAGTTCAGAGGAGATTTCAGCAGCTCTCAAGGGTGCGGACATGGTGTTCGTCACCTGCGGTATGGGCGGCGGAACAGGTACAGGAGCAGCTCCGGTAATCGCGCGGATTGCGAAAGAACAGGGAGCCCTGACGGTAGGCGTAGTTACGAAACCGTTCCGGTTTGAGTCCAAGACAAGAATGCAGAATGCTCTTTCAGGAATAGATAAACTAAAAGAAAATGTAGATACGATTATTGTCATTCCGAATGACAAACTTCTTGAAGTAGTTGACAGACGCACAACAATGCCGGAAGCTCTTAAGAAGGCTGACGAGGTGCTGCAGCAGGGTATCCAGGGTATTACGGACCTGATCAATGTTCCGTCCCTGATCAATCTTGACTTTGCGGATATTCAGACTGTTATGAAGGACAAGGGTATCGCTCATATCGGAATTGGTTCCGGACGCGGCGACGATAAGGCTCTTGAGGCTGTCAAGGAAGCGGTTGCGAGCCCGCTGCTTGAGACGACGATTCAGGGAGCATCCAATGTCATTGTCAATGTATCCGGTGATATTACTCTTATGGATGCATCTGATGCGGCTGACTATGTACAGGAATTGGCGGGAGAGAGTGCAAGCATTATCTTTGGAGCTATGTATGATGATGCAAAATCTGATGAATGTACTATCACAGTTATCGCGACAGGCTTACATAATGTAGGCGGAAGCGCATCCAAGTTAAAGGCAAGGCTGGAGGGACAGCAGAAGGTTGGTTCCATCCTTCCAAATGGTGAGTCGCCGGTGAGAAGACGTCTGGACGATGAGAACAGGACATCAGCGGCAAGACCGCAGGGCGGCACAATGCCGACGCTGCAGCCGAGAACACCGTCCAGCAGCGTGAAAGAACAGTCTATTAAGATTCCGGATTTCTTTAAGAAATAGGAAAAGTGATGCTTATCAGCAATAAAAAGAAAACTCTGTGCGGAAGCGATTCTGCACAGAGTATTTTTTTGATAATTAAGCGCCGGCGCTGCCCCTTATACATCGGCGCTGTCTTTCAAACATGTATATAATCTGAACCATATGTCGAAATATATTTCTTCTCATCTGTCATTATCTGACAAAATTCATTCATCCACAGGCGATATAATAAGACCCGGATCGTTTCCGGAGCAGAAAGAGGGTGAGGCATGTACTATGAACTGTACATAGATGTGTTTTTTCTTGAAAATTTTCTGATGGACAGTCTCATTCTTCTGGCAGTGAACTATGCGTTAAAATGTAGGGCTTCCCTTGGCCGGATTTTTATGGGAGGGGCGCTGGGGAGCGCTCTGACATGCCTGACTGTGGTGATTCCGCTTCCGTCTTTTGTAAAGATGATTCTCTTTTACTTTGTCGTCAGCAGCGCCATGCTGGCGGCCGGTCCGGGGATTCACGGCCGGATCCGGTTTGTGAAAAGCTTTAGCCTGCTCTATATTATGGCTGTTATTCTTGGCGGGGTTATGTACCTTTTCCGTCCCTGGATGCGCTATATCAGTGTGTTTTTCGCCGTGGCCGGGATCGGGTACCTGATTCTTACGAAACTGTGGGATCTGCTGGGAATGTTCCGGGCGTGCAGGGAGAGAACTGTGGAGGTAACGCTGTACCCGGGCAGGGGAGAGTGCGTTACAGCCAGCGCTCTGCTGGATACGGGCAATGATCTCAGAGATTTTGCGACCGGCAGCCCGGTGAGCATACTGGATCCTCATCTGGCGGAAAAGATTTCAGCTGTGCCGGAAACAGAGAAGGGATTTCACTTGATTCCATATCATTGTGTCGGGGGCGATTCTGTGATGAAGGTGTTTCGCATTGAGAAAATGTGTATTCACATACCGGAGGATTCAGGGGGAGATTTCTGGATCAGAGATCCGGTGCTGGGAATCGGGGAGACAGAGCTTTCCGGCGGCGGAGAGTATGAGATGATCCTCCATCCCGGGGTGCTTTATTAGAGCGGCCGGGATGGAAAAAAGCCGGCTTTCAGACCGGCAATGTTAAGAAAGAGGAGGAGATAATTATGATAATGAAAGCAGCAGGTCCACATCCGTTTCAACTGAGGGTATTCCCGGATATCAAAAGCCTGATATTCGGGGGCGGAAGGGACGTTCATTATATAGGCGGGGCAGAGGTGCTGCCGCCTCCGCTGGAAGGGGCGCGGGAAAATGAAATGATTCAGAGTCTGGGAACGGATAGGGAAGAGGAGGCGAAAAAGACACTGATTGAACATAACCTCCGGCTTGTGGTATACATTGCAAAGAAGTTCGACAATACTGGGGTGGGAGTGGAGGATCTGATTTCAATCGGTACGATCGGACTGATCAAGGCAATCAATACATTCAATCCTGCAAAGAAGATTAAGCTGGCAACCTATGCCTCAAGATGTATTGAGAATGAAATCCTTATGTATCTTCGGAGAAACAGCAAGACAAAACTGGAGGTGTCTATTGACGAACCACTCAATGTGGACTGGGATGGAAACGAACTTCTTCTGTCAGATATTCTTGGAACCGAGGAGGACACGATCTACCGGGATCTGGAAAATGAAGCGGAGAGAAAGCTGCTTATAAAGGCGCTGAATAAACTGAACAGCAGGGAAAAGATGATTGTCCGAATGCGTTTTGGGCTGGATAATCCGGAGGGAAAAGAAAAAACTCAGAAGGAGGTGGCGGATCTGCTGGGGATCTCTCAGTCTTACATATCCAGACTAGAGAAAAAGATCATGCAGAGGTTAAAAAGAGAGATGGTCCGCTATGAATGAGTCCTGCTCCGCTGTTTTACTCATTGGCGGGAGCTCAGCTCATCTGCGGCGTCAGCTGACGGAGCTTTATGGGGGCATAAATCCGTCTGCTGACGACAGATGACTGAATTGTCGCGCAAAGTTTACAAATTGTAGTAATGCGCGTAGATCCCGCCCTTTTCCAGGAGGGTTTCGTGAGTGCCGCGCTCGGCGATTCCATCCTCCGTTATGACGATGATCTCATCTGCGTTGCGGATAGTGGAGAGTCGGTGAGCGATGGTAATAGTCGTGCGGTTTTTCGACAGTTCTTCCAGGCTTTGCTGAATCCAGCGCTCGCTCTCATTATCCAGCGCGCTGGTAGCTTCGTCCAGTATCAGGATAGGCGGGTTTTTCAGAAATACGCGGGCAATGGAGATCCGCTGTTTCTGACCGCCGGAAAGCCTGGCACCGCGCTCTCCGACAAAGGTGTCATATCCATCCGGAAGCTCTTGAATAAAGTCGTGAATATTGGCGCGCTTTGCGGCCTCAATGATTTCATCCATGGAGGCTCCGGGCTTTCCGTAGGCGATATTGTCCCGGATTGTCCCGGAAAACAGGTAAACGTCCTGCTGTACCATGCCGATCTGGCTTCTCAGGCTCTTAAGCTGCAGTGTGCGGACGTCTCTGCCGTCGATAGTGATCTTGCCTCCTGTCACATCGTAAAATCTGGGCAGCAGGGAACAGATCGTGGTTTTGCCGCTGCCGGAGGGTCCTACCAGGGCAATCGACTTCCCGGCAGGGATTTCAAAGGAAACATGAGAGAGTACCGGCGTGTTGTCGTCACTGTAGTGGAAAGAGACGTCCTCATAGCAGACCCGCCCCTTCACGTTTTCAAGAGGGCGCGCGTCGGGCGCGTCAACAATCTCCGGCTCTGTTTCCATCACGTCAAGGAAACGCCGGAAACCGGCAAGGCCTTTCTGCATCATCTCGATTAATTCCACCAGAATCTGAATCGGACTGATAAAAATCCCGATATACAGGGCGTACATGGCAAGATCGCCCACCTCCATCAGACCGTGCGCGATGAGATAGCCGCCGAATACCAGAGTGACGAGATACATCATACCCTGGAAGAACAGGTTCCAGCCCATAAAGCTTCCCATACAGCTGTAATTATTTTTCTTTGAAATAAGAAATGCATGGTTGCTTTTTTTGAATTTCTCTCTTTCAATATCTTCGTTTGCAAAAGACTGTACTACACGGATTCCTCCCAGAGTGTCCTGGAGGCTTGAGTTTACATCCCCGATCTTTCTGCGATTCTCCATAAAAGTCTCCTGCATCCGCCCGTTCTGCCGGATGGAGAAGATCAGCATACAGAGAACAAGCACCGCCATGGGAAGCGCCAGACGCCAGTTAATCAGAAACAGGAAGATAAAGGATCCTACAATCTTCACCAGAGAAATAAACAGGTTCTCAGGCCCGTGATGGGCAAACTCCGCAATATCGAACAGGTCAGATACAAGCTTGCTCATCATCTGGCCCGAATTATTTTTGCTGTAGTAGGAAAAGGACAGCTTCTCATAATGGTCAAAAAGCTGCTGGCGCATGTCACGCTCCATATTTGCTCCCATCATATGTCCCTGGTAGCTGACATAATATTTGCAGAGACTCTGGATAATATACATAACCAAAAGCACAGCTGCAATCAGGGGGAGTGCGTGAAGGATAGTGCCGCTGTCCTTCGTAAACAAAGTGGCTGTCAATGTGCGCAGGATCTGAGGATACGCCAGATCCACAATGCTTATAAAGGCGGCGCAGAGAAGGTCAATAAAAAAGACCGCTTTGTACGGCGCATAGTAGTCAATGAATTTCCGTAAAGTATGCATAATGATGTCTCTCCTTCTGTCTGGGGTAAAGTATCGGTGATGATATTGAAAATACGCCGGAAACCCCGGACATTTCTAAAGTGTTTTTGAATACAACAATCTTAGCACATAGAATTCAGATTGACAATCTTTATATGAACAGTTCAACAGCTACAAAGTTCACTAACGTCCTTTTGCAAAACATCCGAAAACAGGGCCGATTCCTAAAACGTATTCTGCGGAGATGAAGGATGGCTCTGGATTCCGCTCCAGGGATATAAGTGAAACTAAGAGTTCCAGTGACGGACTAAATGCAAGGACTGACGGTGGACAACTCGCTTACGCTCAGACAATTCCACCGTCAGCCCTAACGTCCCTCTCTGGAACTCTAAGTTTCACTAATACCCTACCGAAGTCATCCATCGCCATCCTTCATCCCCGCAGAATTTTTCTCGAAATGGGGCTGTTTTCTGGGCTTTTTCAGGACGGAAGTCAGTGAATATATAGCTGCTGCGAGAAGCAGGCGCGGCTGGAAATCTTTTGCATCAGAAAGTCTCCAAGCCGCGCCAGTTGCGCCTTACAGCCTGTTTAGGGCAATGACATTTCCGTCTGGAAATGCGCAGGAAGCGGAGCGGACGGTTTGAGTAAAATTTCTGAGGGAGGAGACAGCCGGAAGATGTGACTTTGGAAGAATCCGCTGAAAATCTTAGGGGCGGAGAGATGTTGTTAAGCGGCGCGCAGGGATTGTTTGAGCAGAGCGAGTTGCCCGGAGCGCCGCTTTGCACTTAAACAGCTCTTCGGCCTGTTAGATTTTCCGGATTCTGGAACGGAACGTCTTACGGCTGTCTCCTTCCACAGAATACGTATCACAAAACATCCGCTCCGCTTCCGGACGTAAGTCACAGGAAATGTTAGTGCGCTAAATAGCTGGGTACCCGATATATTGCAGCTTGACAGGAGAAGTTGTTTGTAATAAGGTAAGCATACGTTCTTTTGAATGGAAGAGGATAGCTCTTTGTTCAGGGGAGATAATCGGCAGTTTACTGCGAATGATAAAAGACAGGAGAATGATTTATGAGACTGTATCTGGCCCCTCTGGAGGGGATCACCGGCTGGATATACCGGAATGCGGTGCATGAGTGTTTTGGCGGCTTTGACCGATATTTTATCCCTTTTATCAGCCCGAACCAGATGGGGCATTTTAGTGCGCGGGAAAAGAAAGATATCCGGCCGGATCACAATAAGGGGATGGAAGCAGTGCCGCAGATTCTGACGAATCGCGCGGAGGACTTTCTCCGTACTGCCGCGAAGCTTGGAGAATACGGATATGGGGAGATTAACCTGAATCTGGGCTGTCCTTCTAAGACTGTGGTGACAAAGAAGAGGGGAGCGGGTTTTCTCTCAGATCCGGACGGGCTGGATCGGTTTCTGGAAGAGATCTTCGGGAGATGCCAGCTGAAAATTTCTGTAAAAACCCGGATTGGCGTGGAGAGTCCGGATGAATTTGGCCGCCTTATGGAGATTTACAACAGATATCCAATGACAGAACTGATTATCCACCCCAGAGTTCAGAAGGATTTTTATAAAAATACACCTGATCTGAATGTGTTTGGCGAGGCGCTTGCCATGAGCGGCAGTCCGGTCTGCTACAATGGGGACATTACATCCGTGGAAGATTACCGCAGGATGAAAAAAAGATTTCCGGACCTGGACCGGATGATGATGGGAAGAGGCGTGCTTGCAGATCCGTCTCTTGCCAGGCGGATCCGAGGCGGGAAACGGGCGGATAAGGCTGAGCTGCGCCGGTTCCATGATATGCTGTATGAAGCGTACTCTCAGGAGATGTCGGGAGATCGGACAATCCTTTATAAGATGAAGGAGTTCTGGTCCTATCTGGCGCCTGCGTTTACTAATTACAAAAAATATGCGAAAAAGATCAAAAAATCGGAAAAGTGTTATATCTATGAAGATGTAATAGAAGAATTGTTTGCGCAGGAGGACGTCTGTGACAGAAATATTTCATACCATACAGAATTTTGATGAAAGTATATTGCTGTTTATTCAGGAAAATATCCGGCAGCCCTGGCTGGATGGGTTCTGGACAAGTGTGACTCATCTGGGGGACGGAGGAATGGTGTGGATCCTGCTCGCTGTACTGATGCTGATCCCAAAGCGGACGCGGCAGGCGGGAGCCGCAGCTCTGGGCGGACTGGCGGCAGGAGCCTTGATTACAAACGTGATAGTGAAGAATGCAGTGGCGCGGATGCGGCCTTATGACCGGATGGAGGAGCTTATCCTGATGATTGAAAAGCAGCATGATTTTTCATTCCCGTCAGGTCATACATGCGCTTCTTTTGCGGCTGCATATGCAATATACAGGATGCTGCCGGGGAAAAAAGGAGTTCCGTTTCTGATCCTTGCGACGCTGATCTCGCTCTCCCGTCTCTATGTGGGAGTACATTATCCGAGTGATGTGATTGCTGGAGCGGCAGTGGGCCTGCTGGCAGGGTGGGCCGGAAGCAAAGCGGTGAAAGAGTATATGGCGTTTAAAGAGAAACGCAGACAGGAAAGAAGTAAAGAACAGAAGAAAAATGAAGAATAACAGAGGCAGAGCTGCTGCACGGGTGTGCGCAGATCTGCCTCATTTGATCTTCGTTTAATTCTCCGCTGCCTGCATTGCTGCTTCAACGAAGCCCCTGAACAGAGGGTGAGGGCGGTTAGGCCTGGATTTAAGCTCGGGGTGAGCCTGAGTCGCGATGAACCAGGGATGTTCCGGGATCTCAATCATCTCAACGATCCGGCTGTCAGGAGAGAGCCCGCACAGGGACATGCCGTGATCCTCCAGAACTTCACGGAAATCATTGTTGACCTCGTAGCGATGGCGGTGCCGTTCGTGGATTTCTTTTGCGCCATAGAGCTTAAGGGCAAGGGAACCGTCTTTGAGGATACACGGATAGGAACCGAGGCGAAGAGTTCCCCCGATGTCCTCAACACCGATCTGATCCTCCATAATGTGAATGACAGGATGTGTGGTAGACGGATCCAGCTCCATGCTGTTTGCGTCATTATATCCCAATACGTCCCGGGCAAATTCTACGATGGCAAGCTGCATGCCGAGACACAGCCCCAGGAATGGAATGCCGTGAGTGCGCGCATAGCGGATTGCTTCAATCTTTCCTTCTATGCCGCGGTGCCCGAATCCGCCGGGAACAAGGACGCCGCTTACATCTGAGAAGAGTTCCTCCACATTTTCGGCGGTTACAGTCTCAGAATCGATCCATTTAATATTTACAGTAGTGTGGCTGTAGATCCCTCCATGTTTGAGCGCCTCCACAACGCTGATGTAGGCGTCGTGCAGCTGGATATATTTTCCGACCAGAGCTATGGTGACTTCCTGGGTGGGATGGCGCAGGTTGTCCACCATATCGGCCCACTCTTTCAGATCCGGTTCCGGACAGTCCAGATGGAGACACTCACAGACAACCTGGGCAAGATGCTCTTTTTCCATAGCCAGAGGAGCTTCGTAGAGATACTCCACGTCCAGGTTCTGAAGCACATGGCTGGCCGGCAGATTACAGAACAGAGAGATTTTATCTTTCATATCTGTGCTCAGAGGATACTCGGAGCGGCATACAATGATATCCGGCTGGATCCCCATACCCTGGAGCTCCTTGACGCTGGCCTGGGTCGGTTTGGTTTTCATTTCCTGGGAAGCGCGCAGGTAAGGAATGAGCGTTACATGGATAAGAATAACGTTCTCCCGGCCCTTTTCGTGCTGGAACTGACGGATTGACTCCAGGAAAGGCTGGCTCTCGATATCGCCCACTGTACCGCCCACCTCGATGATGGCTATCTCTGTATTTTCCGCGGCCGGATTCCTGTAGAACCGGCTTTTGATCTCGTTGGTAATGTGAGGGATGACCTGTACGGTTCCCCCTCCGAAGTCGCCGCGCCGCTCTTTCTGAAGAACAGACCAGTAGATCTTTCCTGTGGTTACATTGGAATTCTTGGTAAGACTCTCATCGATAAAACGCTCGTAGTGTCCGAGATCCAGGTCTGTCTCAGCGCCGTCGTCAGTGACAAAGACCTCCCCGTGCTGAACCGGATTCATTGTCCCGGGATCAATATTGATGTACGGATCGAACTTCTGCATGGTGACGGTATATCCTCGCGCCTTTAAAAGCCGACCCAGTGACGCGGCTGTGATCCCTTTCCCGAGACCGGATACAACACCGCCGGTGACAAAAACATATTTAACTGCCATAAATAGTGCCTCCTGTAATTATTCCTAAAAAAGAGTACAGTCTGACCAAAGGAAAGAAAACGCTCCGTTGCGATCCGACAATCCTCTGCAGTCAGACTGTAAAAATACCTTATAAGTATACACCCGAATCAAAAGAATTACAACAATTTTATCTTCAGCTATAAAGTTCACTAACGTCCGAATGCAAAACGTCCGAAAACAGGGGCTATTTCTGAGACGTATTCTGCGGAGATGAAGGATGGCTCTGGATTCCGCTCCAGGGATATAAGTGAAACTAAGAGTTCCAGTGACGGACTAAATGCAAGGACTGACGGTGGACAACTCGCTTACGCTCAGACAATTCCACCGTCAGCCCTAACGTCCCTCACTGGAACTCTAAGTTTCACTAATACCCTTCCGAAGTCATCCATCGCCCTCCTTCATCCCCGCAGAATTTTTCTCGAAATGGGGCTGTTTTCTGGGTTTTTCAATTAGGAAGTTAGTGACTATATAGCTGTTGTAAACAGTCGGCGCGGCCGGAAAGCTTTCATAGAGGAAATCCCTCAAGCCGCGCCAGTTGCGCTTTACAGCCTGTTTAGGGCAATGACATTTCCGTCTGGAAATACGCAGGAAGCGGAGCGGACGGTTTGAGTAAACTTTCTGGGGAAGGAGACAGCCGGAAGATGTGACTTTGGAGGAATCCGCTGAAAAGCTTAAGGGCGGAGAGATGTTGTTAAGCGGCGCGCAGGGATTGTCTGAGCGGAGCGAGTTGCCCGGAGCGCCGCTTTGCCTTTAAACATCTCTTCGGCCTGTTAGATTTTTCGGATTCCGGAACGGAACGTCTTCCGGCTGTCTCCTTTCACAGAATACGTATCGCAAACAATCCGCTCCGCTTCCGGACGTAAGTCACAGGAAATGTTAGTGCGCTAAATAGCTGTTTTAGTAAAGGGTATGCTCATAAACTGCTTCGCACGTAAGCTGCACACCCAATTTTTTGAAAATCTTTATATCCACATCTGAGAGCATTACCGAGGTGTGGGCCTGGCATCCTTCGAGCTTCGGAAGCTGGGAGAGGGCGAGACCCGCGTCGGGGTTTAAAGCTGCGCTGGCAGACAGGGCGATGAGGACCTCATCTGTGTGCAGTCTTGGATTTTTACTTTTCAGGTAATCCACTTTCAGCTTCTGAATCGGCTCAATGGACTCAGGGGAGATGATGTGAGCAGCATGGTCAATGCCTGCCAGTTCTTTTAAAACATTCAGCAGAAGCGCAGCTGAAGCACCCAGAAGGTTGGTGGTCTTACCTGTGATGATTCTTCCGTCATCCAGCTCCAGAGCAGCAGCCGGGCCGCCTGTCTCTTTCGCGCGCTCCAAAGCTTTTACGGCAGATCTGCGATCCGCGGCAGTGATGCCGGCCAGATTCATAAGCAGCTCGATTTTCTGGGCTTCCTTATCAGAACTGTCGCCTTTGGCAAGGGAATTCAAAGCGGCATAATAGCGCCGTATGATTTCCTGTTTAGACGCTTCCCGGCATGTCTCATCATCGCAGATACAGTTCCCCGCCATGTTGACGCCCATGTCAGTTGGCGATTTGTACGGGCTTTCTCCATAGATTTTCTCAAAAATAGTATTGAGAACGGGGAAAATTTCCACATCCCGGTTATAGTTGACGGTTGTTTCTCCGTAAGCTTCCAGGTGGAAAGGGTCAATCATGTTTACATCATTTAAATCCGCAGTGGCAGCTTCATATGCCAGATTGACCGGATGCTTGAGCGGGAGATTCCAGATCGGGAATGTCTCAAATTTGGCGTATCCTGCACGGATTCCACGTTTGTGCTCATGGTAGAGCTGGGAGAGACAGGTGGCCATTTTCCCGCTTCCGGGGCCGGGCGCGGTAACGATCACAAGAGGGCGGGTTGTCTGGATATAATCATTTTTTCCATATCCCTCGTCACTTATGATCAGAGGAATATTGGACGGATATCCCGGGATGATATAATGGAGATAAACGGGGATGTTCAGGTTTTCCAGCCGGTTTTTGAAAAGAAGAGCGCTTTCCTGACCTGAAAACTGAGTGATTGTAACACTTCCGACATACAACCCCTGCTCGCGGTAAGTATCAATCAGGCGGAGCACGTCCGTGTCGTAAGTGATCCCAAGATCACTCCGGATTTTATTTTTTTCGATATCTTTTGCGCTGATGACGATAACAATTTCCGCCTGGCTGCTTAACTCCTTTAACATTCGGAGCTTGCTGTCCGGCGCAAATCCGGGAAGTACCCGCGATGCGTGATAATCGTCGAAGAGTTTCCCGCCGAATTCCAGGTAGAGTTTGTTGTCGAACTTATCGATCCGGTTTCGGATATGTTCAGACTGTGTTTTCAGATACTTTTCATTGTCAAAACCGATTTTCATTTTTCATTCCCCACTTACATATTTTTAGTTACTGTTCAGAGTAATCATTTTCAGACATATTTCGTACTCAGTATACTATAAAAACTCACGCTTTTACAATATTTTCATAATCTTTTTATTGATTTATGTAAAACCTGTACTTATAATGGTAATAGCGTCGTGCATACTGACGCTGACAGGGCATAGGAGGAAAAGAATGGATAACAAAAATAATAAGAATAATCCGAACAACAACCGGCAGGGCTGGGGTGTCATTCTCATCACGACCCTGCTGGTCACTTTTGTTGTTATGGGATTGTTCTCTCTTATGAGGGGATCGGGCCCGGAAGAGATATCATATGATAAATTTCTGAGCCTGGTTGAGGATGGAGACGTCAAAGAGGTTACGTTAAACAGTAACCGCATCTACATTACTCTGACAGACGAAGCGCGCGCGGAGCAGATAATGGATCAGACGGACTCCGGAAGCCAGAGCGGAAGTTTTTCTGATATTATGAATCAGATTGAGAGCAGGTCAGGCAGTTCAGGGACAGAGAGCAGCCCGGATTACTATACAGCTTATGTAAATGACTACTCTCTCGTTCAGACGCTGGATGAAGCGGGAGTGGAGTTTCAGGGCGAAGTACAGGATACAATGGGCCAGCTCTTTTTTGAACTGTTTGTCACACTCATCCTCCCGATCGGGCTGATGGTCGCCCTGCTGTCTTACCTGATGAGAAAGATGAGCAAAGGCGGCGGAATGATGGGCATTGGGAAGAGCAATGCCAAGATGTACATGGAGAAGGAGACGGGCGTTACTTTCCAGGATGTGGCAGGAGAAGATGAGGCGAAGGAATCCCTGCAGGAAGTGGTGGATTTCCTGCATAATCCGGGAAAATACAGCGGAATCGGAGCAAAACTGCCGAAGGGCGCCCTTCTGGTCGGACCTCCTGGAACCGGTAAGACACTTCTGGCCAAGGCTGTGGCCGGAGAGGCAAAGGTGCCTTTCTTCTCCCTGTCGGGATCCGCGTTTGTGGAGATGTACGTGGGCGTCGGAGCGTCCCGTGTCCGCGATTTGTTTAAACAGGCCCAGCAGCAGGCTCCGTGCATCGTATTTATCGATGAGATTGATGCGATCGGTAAGACGCGTGACAGTGCGCTTGGCGGAAATGATGAGAGGGAGCAGACATTAAACCAGCTCCTGGCGGAGATGGATGGATTTGACACGAATAAGGGACTCCTCATCCTGGCCGCAACGAACCGGCCGGAGATCCTGGATCCGGCGCTTCTGCGCCCGGGACGGTTTGACCGGAGGATCATTGTGGATAAGCCTGACCTGAAGGGAAGGGTTGATATACTGAAAGTCCACGCCAAAGACGTGCGCATGGATGAGAGCGTGGATCTGGAAGCGATTGCTCTGGCTACATCCGGCGCAGTGGGATCTGACCTTGCAAATATGATCAACGAGGCGGCGATTAACGCGGTAAAACACGGGCGCCAGGTTGTGAGTCAGAAGGATCTTTTTGAAGCAGTGGAGGTCGTTCTTGTCGGCAAAGAGAAGAAGGACCGTATCATGAGCAAAGAAGAGCGGAGAATTGTGTCTTATCACGAAGTGGGACACGCTCTGGTGACGGCCCTTCAAAAGAATACCGAGCCGGTGCAGAAGATCACCATTGTTCCGAGGACTATGGGCGCCCTTGGATATGTAATGCAGACGCCGGAGGAGGAGAAGTTCTTAAATACGAAGAAAGAGCTGGAGGCAATGATTGTAGTGGCTCTGGGAGGCCGTGCCGCGGAGGAACTTGTCTTTGAGACTGTGACGACCGGAGCCGCAAATGATATTGAGCAGGCGACAAAGACAGCCAGGGCCATGATTACACAGTACGGAATGTCTGACCGCTTTGGGCTGATGGGGCTTGAGTCCATCCAGAACCGTTATCTGGACGGCAGGGCAGTATTAAACTGCGGGGAAGCTACAGCAAGTGAGATAGACGAGGAAGTCATGAAGATGCTAAAAGGAGCATATGCGGAGGCGAAGAGACTTCTTGCCGAGAACAGGGACGCTCTTGATAAGATTGCCGCTTTCCTTATTGAGAAAGAGACAATTACCGGAAAAGAGTTTATGAAGATTTTCCGCGAGGTCAAGGGAATTCCTGAGCCGGAGGAGGGCGGTGAAGAGCCGAAAGAGGAGAAGGAACGCATCGCGATGAGACCGGTGGAGCACACGGAAGATGCACCCGCACCATCAGAGCCGCCGAAAACGGAAGAACCATGAATTTAAAAAGAAACGCCGTCCGATCCAGTCAGGAGAGGGCGGCGTTTTAATAGTTCAGCTATAAAGTTCACTAACGTCCTTTTGCAAAACGTCCGAAAACAGTACCTTTGCCAAGACGTATTCTGCGGGGATGGAGGACGGCTCAGGGCTTCGCTACAGGGGATAAGGGAAACTAAGAAGCTGCGTCTGCGGATTAGATGCAAGGACAGGAGGGGAGCAACTCGCTTCGCTCAGACAATCTCCCCTCCTGTCCTGACATCCGCAGCCGCAGCTTCAAGTTTTCCTAATCCCCTTCCGAAGGCGCCCGTCGCCGTCCTCCATCCCCGCAGAATTTTTCTCGAAATGGGGCTGTTTTCTGGGCTTCACAAATCGGAAGTCAGTGACTATATAGCTGTCGCAAAACATCCGCTCCGCTTTCGGACGTAAGTCACAGGAAATGTTAGTGCGCTAAATAGCTGAACTGCAACTTATATTTTCTTTTCCCTTTGCTTTTCTATGTGCTTCCCTGTATAATATGTTTCATGGAAAGCAATAATTTTGATATACAGGAAGAACTGAAAAAACTCCCCGGGCGTCCCGGGGTGTATATTATGCATGATGAGAAGGATCACATTATTTATGTGGGAAAAGCGATCAGTCTGAAAAACCGTGTCAGGCAGTATTTCCAGAGCAGCCGGAACAAGGGCGTTAAGATTGAGCAGATGGTGACGCATATCCGCAGGTTTGAGTACATTGTGACGGACTCGGAGCTGGAGGCGCTTGTCCTTGAGTGTAATTTGATCAAAGAACACCGGCCGAAATACAATACGATGCTTATGGATGACAAAGCATATCCGTTTATCAAGGTGACTACAGGCGAGCCGTTTCCACGGGTGATTCTGGCACGCAGGATGGTGAAGGACAAAGCAAGGTATTTTGGTCCGTATACAAGTACCCAGGCTGTGAGGGACACGATTGATCTGATCCACAAGCTTTATCATGTGAGAAGCTGCCGGAGGAACCTGCCGAGGGATATCGGCAATGAACGGCCCTGCCTGAATTATCACATCAAACAGTGTGACGCTCCCTGCCAGGGGTACATTTCCCAGGAGGAATATAGAAAGCGTATCGATGAGGTGATCCGCTTTCTGAACGGAAACTACGACAGTATTCTGAAAGAACTGGAAGAGAAGATGGAGGCCGCGTCAGAAGCGCTGGAATTCGAGAGGGCGATTGAGTACCGTGAACAGATTAACAGCGTTAAGAAAGTGGCTCAGAAACAGAAGATCACGGACTCCAGCGGAGAGGACCGGGATGTGCTGGCGGCCGCATCTGAGGGAGAAGACGCAGTTGTTCAGGTATTCTTTATCCGGGGCGGGCGCCTCATCGGGAGGGATCATTTTTATCTCAGGATTTCAAAGGGGGAGACAACTCCGGAGATCCTGGACAGCTTTATTAAGCAGTATTACGCGGGAACTCCGTATATCCCGGGGGAACTTATGCTTCAGGCGGATGTGGAGGAACATGAGCTTCTGGAGACATGGCTGACGGCGAAGCGGGGCCAGAAAGTTTCCCTGCGCATCCCGAAGAAAGGGACAAAGGAAAAACTGGTAGAGCTTGCCGCAGAGAACGCGAGGCTTGTCCTGAGCAAAGACAAGGAGCGCCTCAAGAGGGAGGAAGGCCGGACAATCGGCGCGGTAAAAGAGATTGCCGCCCTTCTTGGCACAGGTGAGATTGTGCGGATGGAGGCTTATGATATCTCTAATACGAATGGATTTGAGTCCGTGGGTTCTATGGTTGTCTATGAGAAGGGAAAGCCAAAGCGCAATGATTACCGCAAATTTAAAATCAAGGGGATCAAAGGCGCGGATGATTACGGGAGTATGAGAGAAGTGCTCACCAGAAGATTTACACATGGCCTGAAGGAACGGGAAGAAAACTCTGAAATGGGGAAATTCACTGCATTTCCGGATCTGATCCTGATGGACGGAGGAAAAGGCCAGGTAAATGTGGCGCTGGAGGTTTTGGACAGCCTCCACCTGAATATTCCAGTGTGCGGCATGGTCAAGGATGACCACCACAGAACGAGAGGGCTGTATTATCAGAATGAGGAAATTCCTATTGACCGCACTTCTGAGGCCTTCCACCTGATTACAAGGATCCAGGATGAAGCGCACAGATTTGCCATTGAGTACCATCGACAGCTCCGCGGCAAAGGTCAGGTACATTCTATTCTGGATGATATTGAGGGGATCGGGCCGGCCAGGAGAAAGGCTCTGATGCGCCGGTATCTGAGTCTGGATGATATTCGGGCGGCCAGCGTGGAAGAACTGACGCAAATCCCCTCTATGAATGAAAGGGCAGCGGAATCAGTATACAAATTTTTTCATTAGTGATATGATGTTATGGGCAGAAGCCAGGAAGGAGAAAATCTATGGGACAAGGAATCAGATTAAGCGAAATTGTTGAGAAAATGGATTTGAAAAGCCTTAATCCGGAAGTGGATATGGTTGAGAAGGAGGTAAATGTGCCTGACATTAACCGTCCGGCGCTGCAGCTCGCGGGCTTTTTTGACCATTTTGATTCAAGCCGGGTTCAGATCATCGGCAATGTAGAGTATAAATACATTCAGACGCTGGCCCATGAAAGAAAAATAGAGATATTTAACAAGCTTCTCAATAATCCGATTCCCTGCATTGTATTCTGCAGGGGGATAGCGCCGGAGGATGAGTTCCTTGGCATAGCGACGGAGAACGGGATTCCTGTATTTAATACAGCAAAGCAGACGTCAGACTTTACGGCTGAGATCATCCGGTGGATGAACGTGCGGCTGGCGCCGTGCATCTCGATTCACGGTGTGCTGGTTGATGTATATGGTGTAGGCGTGCTGATCATGGGAGAGAGCGGCATCGGAAAAAGCGAAGCGGCACTTGAACTGATAAAGAGAGGCCACCGTCTTGTGACAGACGACGTTGTGGAAATACGGAAAGTAAGCGATGAGACTCTGGTGGGATCTGCCCCGGACATTACAAAGCATTTTATTGAGCTTCGCGGAATCGGTATTGTGGACGTCAAGTCCATGTTTGGTGTGCAGAGTGTCAGGGAGACTCAGAACATTGACCTGGTGATTACGCTGGAGGACTGGAGCAGGGAGAAAGAATACGACAGGCTCGGACTGGAGGAGGAATATACGGAGTTTCTGGGAAACAAAGTGGTATGCCACAGCATTCCGATCCGTCCGGGAAGAAATCTGGCGGTTATCGTAGAATCCGCCGCTGTTAACCACAGGCAGAAGCAGATGGGATACAATGCGGCTCAGGAGCTGTACAAGAGAGTTCAGGAAAATCTTGCAAAGAAAAAGAAATAGAAACCTGTTATTAAAAGGAGGAGATGCTATGCGGTACTGTTTTGGAGTGGACATAGGTGGTACAACAGTGAAAATGGGGCTTTTTGAGGAAGATGGGAACATTCTGGACAAGTGGGAGATTGTGACGGATACGTCAGAAGAGGGCAAAAATATCATTCCGAATATCAGCGCTTCCCTTGAAAAGAAGATTGAGGAGCATAAGCTGGACAAGGCAGAAATTATCGGAGTGGGAGTGGGGGTTCCCGCGCCGGTGACGTCAGACGGCGTGGTGAATGGAACTGCGAATCTTGGCTGGGGATACAAAGAGGTCAGGAAGGAGCTGGAAGAGCTGACGGGCCTGAAGGCGGCTATCGGAAATGACGCCAATGTTGCGGCGCTTGGAGAGATGTGGAAGGGCGGCGGCGCAGGTGAAAGGAATATGATCATGGTAACTCTCGGAACCGGCGTCGGCGGCGGAGTGATCATTGACGGGAAGATCCTGGTCGGAGAGAACGGAGCGGGCGGAGAGATCGGACATCTCTGCGTGAATTATGAAGAGACAGACCGCTGCGGGTGTGGAAACAGAGGCTGCCTTGAACAGTATGCGTCCGCTACCGGCATTGTCCGGCTGGCAAAGCAGAAACTGGGACAGGAGATGCGTCCGACTAAACTGAACAAAGAGGATGTTACCGCAAAGGATGTATTTGATGCGGTAAAGGCCGGGGATGAGGTGGCAAAGGAGATCGCTGTTGTGTTCGGCCGGTATCTGGGATACGGGCTTGCGAATCTGGCAGCAGTGGCTGACCCGTCGGTATTCGTAATTGGCGGAGGTGTTTCCAAAGCAGGGGAAGTGCTGATTCCGTACATAAAGGAGCCTTATATGGAGCGCGCTTTTTTCGCTGATAAAAATGTGAAATTCGTGCTTGCTGAGCTTGGAAATGACGCGGGAATCTGCGGAGCTGCCAGACTGGTAATGGACGCGTAAATAAAAGCAGATTAGAGAAAAGAACCATCCCACACAGGGGATGGTTCTTTTTTATGAAAAATTCCTGGCCTGACTTGTTTAAGTCTGCAGCGGCCTGTCAGCCGGTTGTGGATGGCGGCGTTGTTCCGCCGCCGGTACTTCCGCTGCCGGCGTCACCGCCGGCATCACCGCCGGTGCTTCCGCCGGTATCGCCGCCAGTACTTCCGCCGCCGGTATCGCCGCCGGTGCTTCCGCCGGTATCGCCGCCGGTGCTTCCACCGGTATCGCCGCCGGTATTTCCGCCGGTATTTCCGGCGGTATTACCACCAGTATTACCGCCGGTATTAGTGCCGGTATTACTGTTTCCGGCATTATCGGTGGTGTTATTATCGGGCTGAGCCGCAGAATCGCTGGTATCATTATCTTTTTTATTATTGCCGCTGGTGGTGGTTGTTGTTGATCTGTGCCCTGAGCAGCTTTCCTTGGGAACATTATCCGAAGCGAAATATTCGGTGAGGGTCGGGCACCCGCTTACAGCCAGCTTTCCGGTCTGAGTGCAGACTGTTTTCTGCACTACAGATGACGGAATCTCAAAATCTTTATTGGGCAGTCCTGAATGAATCCTGTCCATAATGTTTTTCCAAATGGTCATATGCCAGGACTGACTGATACTTTCCATGTGCTTGTTCTCGTCATAGCCGCCCCATACAGAAGCAGTGTAGTACGGTGTGAAAGCGGAAAGCCACAGGTCAGTGCTGTTCTCTGTTGTACCGGTTTTCCCGGCCGCTGTCATGTTGTTCAGTCTCGCGGAAGTTCCGGTACCTTTTGTGATAACATCTTCCATCGCGCTCGTCAGAAGATATGCGGTGGAATCTTTGATTACTTCATGCGTGGCCGGTGTGGAATTGTCGAGCAGGACATTTCCATCATGATCCAGTATCTCAGTGTAGAGGATCGGCTCTGTATAGGTTCCTCCATTTGCAATCGCCGCATAGGCCGCAGTCATTTCCAGATTGTAGACGCCGCGGGTGATGCCGCCAAGCGCGGTGGACTGAGCAATATCTGACATTCCCGGATAGTCCGGATCATCATTTACAAGCGTTGTAAATCCGAAGTTCTGTAGATACTCATAGCCTTTTTCAAGGCCGACTGTCTCGGTAAGAGTACGGACGGCGCACACGTTCATGGAGTGCTCAATCGCGTAGCGGACTCTCGCGGATCCGATGTATCTTCCGTCCCAGTTGTTGACCTGCTGTCCGCTGGCATATTTATACGGCTCATCTTTGATCGTTGTGGCAAGTGTCATACCGCATTCGTTCAGTCCGGGCGCGTAGGTTGACAGAACCTTAAAGCAGGAACCGGGCTGCCTTGTTGTGCTTGTAGCGCGGTTCAGGGAAAGACTGGTAGTCTTCTGTCCCCGTCCTCCTACGATAGCTTTTACCTGGCCTGTGTACTGGTCCATGACAACAACGGAGACCTGAGGCTGCAGGGTGATGCTTACGTTTTCGTCAATGGTGTCTCCTGCTTCAGCGTTGATTCCCAGCGTGCTCTTGTATTCCTCAATAGCTGCCCTTGCTTCATCCTCGCTGCTGAATACAAGAGGATTAGAATCATTGCGCGTGCTCTCCAGATAAGAGGCAAGATTTTCCTTGCTGTAATTATCTGCTGAGCCGTCTGCGTGATGGACCGTCAGGGCATATTCAACACCATATTCTGTGATCGGGTAGTTGGATTCATCTGCAGCTTCCTCGTCACAGACCTGCTGGATTGAGAGATCCTGAGTTGAGCGGATCGTAAGTCCGCCGCTGTAGAGCATATTGTAAGCCTGTGCCTCAGAATATCCCTTCTCGTCTATAAGATCCTGGATTACATCCTCGATCAGAGCATCCGTAAAGTATGAATACGGCGTGGTATCCTCTGTAACAGCGGACGTCTGGAGGATACGGTCATAAACCGGGTCAGCTGACGCCTCGTCATATTCCTCCTGAGAGATATAACCCTGCTCCAGCATATTGGAGAGAACTTTCCCGCGCCTTTCAGCGTTGTTCTCGGGATAGTTCACCGGATCGTACTCTGTCGGATTCTGTGTAATCGCCGCGATAACCGCACATTCCGACAGGGTCAGGTCAGCCACATCTTTATTAAAATAACGGGTGGCGGCGGTCTGGACGCCCAGACATCCCTGGCCTAAGTTGATCGTGTTCATATATGCTTCCAGGATTTCATCTTTGCTCATCTCTTTCTCAAACTGGAGAGCGAGATACTGCTCCTGAAGCTTACGCTCTACCCGGTCAAAGAGAGTCTGCTCATTGACAAAGTCAGGGAACACGTTGTTCTTAATGAGCTGCTGGGTGAGCGTGCTGGCTCCCTCTGTAAAATCAAAGCCGTTCATAACACCGACCACACCCGCTCTTATGATACCCTGCAGGTCAATTCCATTGTGCTCATAGAAACGCTCGTCCTCAATTGCCACAAAGGCGTGGGGAAGATATTCTGAGTTTGCTGTGATCTCATCATATGTCTTATAAACACGGTTGGAATCTGAGTCTTTAAGCGTATCAATCACAGTTCCGGCCTGGTCAGTAATAGTGGTTGTAAAGCCCTGGGGCTGAATATCCTCCGCTGAGACAGCAGGAGCGTCATCGATGATTCTCTTTGCGAAGACAACCCCGCCCACGACACAGATAATGGCCAGAAGAATAATGCAGAGGATAATAGCCTTAAAAAGACGGACTCCCACACGTTTTTTCTTCTTTCTCTTTTTGGAAGAGATATTTGTTTTTCTTTTGGACAGATTATTTTTTCCGTAATTCACGAATCACATCCTCCTTTTCAACTCTTATGATTATAGCAAATATAGCCATTCAAATAAAGAAAAAAATAAAATCTTCACATTTTCTTTCGAAATACTTAAGCAGAGGCCAGGGCAGACGCGGCGCTGCCGGGGCAGGCGGGACATTTCCCTTGTGGAATATGGGCGGGTCTGCTATAGTTAATAGTACAAGCCGGGCCGGGAAAGCACGGCTGGCCAGGTATGGGGCAGGAGGAATTGTATGTATTGTTATCACACTGTGAATTCGGTCGGGACTGGAGAGATCGTGGAGAAAAAGTCCCGGTTTATCGGGGATGTTTTTCCGGTGTCGTCTGAAGAGGAAGCATTTGCGCACCTGGAAGAGATCCGGAGAAAATACTGGGACGCCAGACACCACTGCTGGGCTTATATAATAGGAAGAAATCCGTCTTCAGAGCGCATGAGCGATGACGGGGAGCCTGCGGGAACAGCGGGAAAGCCGATCCTGGAAGTGATCAGGGGAAAAGGGCTTACAGATGTATTTGTAGTAGTGACCAGATACTTTGGAGGGACGCTGCTCGGGACAGGAGGTCTGGTGAGGGCTTATACGTCTGCTGCCGCTGAGGCTCTGGCTCATACGGAGATTATTGCCAGAATTCATGGATTTCAGCTCAATATTGTCACGGATTATACGGGGCTTGGAAAGATTCAGCACATTTTGGCGCAGCAGGGGATGCATACTCTGGACACAGTGTACACAGATAAGGTGGAGCTGTCGGTTCTTGTGCCGGATGAAGCGGAAGAGATACTCAGGAAAGCAGTGATGGAGGGAACCAGCGGACAGGCTGTGATGGAGAAGGTGAAAAGCTGCTGGTTTGCCAGGACAGAAGCAGGACTCCGGGTTTTTGAGGAGAATGGCTGAAAATAATCCCCGGGAGACCGCAGGGCAATTTCCATGCGGTCTCCCGGGGATTTTATAAACTGTAAGCTGAACGAATGAAATTCTTACGAAAATTCCGGCTCGATCAGACCAAAGGAACCGTCTTTTCTTTTGTATACAACATTGACTTCATCCGTCTCTGCGTTAGAGAATACGAAGAAGCTGTGTCCCAGAAGCTCCATCTGAATGCAGGCGTCTTCGGGGTACATTGGTTTGATTCCGAACCTCTTCGTGCGGACAATGCGGATCTCATCGTCTTCCTGAGATTCTTCTTCTGACTCTATGAACTCTTTTTTAATACTCCCCGAGGGAGCGGCGCCGGTGGGGTGTCCCTGATTCCTGGCCACCAGTTTGTTTTTATATTTACGAAGCTGGCGTTCAATGACTTCTTCCACAAGGTCGATGGACACGTACATGTCACTGCTTGTCTGCTCAGAGCGGATCAGATTGCCTTTTACAGGGATTGTTACCTCGATTTTCTGACGGCCTTTCTCCACGCTAAGCGTTACGATGATTTCTGTTTCAGGAGTGAAGTACCTTTCAAGCTTTCCTAACTTTTGTTCGATTGCCTCTCTGAGTCCGGCTGTTACTTCGATGTTTTTTCCACTGATGATAAAATTCATGATGTTCAACTCCTTTTTGTCCATATTTAACATAAACATGTGTAAAATATGTGTTTATATTATGTAAATATTATAGCATGATATAGTCTCAATGTATAGACCGGATCACTTCAATCCGTGTAATTTTTCCGTCGGTGATCTTCGCTACCCGAAGTCCGATATCGGAAAAGTATATGCAGGTTCCGATTCTGGCCTCTGTGCCGTCCTCGTCCATTTTATGGAGCAGTACGTCCAAAAGGGTGTCGTCCCTGCTTTCACAGGGGATATTTAGGTGGAACAGGTGATTAATCCGGTATACTTTCTGTGATGCGCGGAAAACGGTTTTCTCTGTCTCGTCAAACTGAGAAAATAAAAACCTCCGCGTTGCGAACAGGACCGCTATGGCAATTACTCCAAGAAGGCTGTTTACCGGAGAAGAGTGGTCAATGATGACCTGGCGCGCAATGGCGAAAAGCAGAACTTCAATGACGGAAAGCGGCGTGTGCATATAGAGCATGCGGATCAGCTCCACGCCGATGATCAGATTGAAACAGGACGTCAGAAGGTCATCGTAGTTGGGATAAGTGTTCAGATCCGGCAGATGCTGCATTGTTCCGATGAGCTGGCAGATCATAATGATAATCCCGCATGCTAAAAGGGATGCAATGATAAATTCCATTACTTTTGTCAGTTTAATTAGAAACAGGTTTGCGTATTTCTCCATATGCGTTCTCCTTATCTGTGGAAGAAGAAAGCCGCGCAGAGCGGCCTTCATCCTTTACTGTCTTAAAGTTACATCCTGCGGTTTTACTGCTTCATAGCGCTGCGCTTCCGCATCCTGGAGTCCAGGATCTTCTTGCGGATGCGCAGGGACTTTGGCGTGACCTCCAGAAGCTCGTCCGTGTCAATGAAATCCAGCGCCTGCTCCAGGCTCAGGATTTTCGGCGGTGTGAGCCGCAGCGCCTCATCCGCGCTGGAAGAACGGGTGTTGGTCAGGTGCTTTGTCTTGCAGACATTGAGCTCAATATCCTCCGCCTTGCCGTTCTGCCCGATGACCATGCCGGCGTATACTCTTTCGCCGGGCCCTATGAACAGTGTACCACGCTCCTGGGCGCTGTACAATCCGTAAGTTACAGATTCTCCGGTTTCAAATGCAATCAGAGATCCCTGTTTGCGGTACTGAATGTCTCCTTTATACGGCGCGTATCCGTCAAAGCTTGTGTTGAGGATGCCGTTGCCCTTTGTGTCTGTCAGGAATTCGCCGCGGTAGCCTATGAGCCCCCTCGCGGGGATGGAGAACTCCAGGCGGGTATATCCGCCGCCTGATATGCTCATATTGCGCATCTCACCTTTCCTCTGGCCAAGCTTTTCAATGACAACTCCCGTAAATTCATCCGGGACGTCAATAAATGCCGCTTCCATGGGCTCCAGCTTCTTCCCGTTCTCGTCCGTATGGTAGATAACCTCAGCTTTGCTTACGGCAAATTCGTATCCTTCACGGCGCATATTCTCAATCAGGACGGAAAGATGAAGCTCGCCCCGCCCGGAAACCTTGAAACTGTCCGTGCTCTCCATCTCTTCTACCCGCAGGCTCACGTCAGTGTTAAGCTCCCGGAACAGGCGGTCGCGGAGGTGGCGGGAAGTGACGTATTTGCCTTCCTGGCCGGCAAAGGGGCTGTCGTTGACGATAAACTGCATTGAAATTGTGGGCTCGGAAATCTTCTGGAAGGGGATGGGCTCCGGATTCTCGGGGGAACATAAAGTATCTCCGATGGAAATGTCCGAGATGCCGGATATGGCTACGATAGAACCAATCGTGGCTTCTTTCACCTCCACTTTATTCAGGCCGTCAAATTCATAGAGACGGCTGATCTTAACCTTTTCCTGTTTATCAGGATCGTGGTGGTTGACCAGCACCATGTCCTGATTTACGGAGATTGTGCCGTTGTCCACCTTGCCGATGCCGATACGGCCTACGTATTCATTATAATCAATGGTGCTGATCAGGACCTGGGTGGGAGCATCCGGATCCTCTTCCGGGGCCGGGATATAGTCCAGGATCGTTTCAAAAAGCGGCTTCATATCCTTCTCATCATCTGAAAGATCCAGCACTGCAACGCCGGCTTTGGCTGAGGCATAGACAAAGGGACACTCAAGCTGCTCGTCAGACGCGCCCAGATCGATGAACAGTTCAAGAACCTCGTCGATCACCGCCTCCGGCCGCGCTTCCGGGCGGTCAATCTTATTGATGCAGACAATGACAGGAAGATTTAAATCCAGGGCCTTCCTGAGCACAAATTTAGTCTGGGGCATGGCTCCCTCAAAGGCGTCCACTACGAGGATCACCCCGTTTACCATCTTGAGGACACGCTCCACCTCGCCTCCGAAATCCGCATGTCCCGGAGTGTCGATAATATTAATCTTTACGCCCTTATAATGAACGGCGGTATTTTTGGACAGAATAGTGATTCCCCGCTCCCTCTCGATATCATTGGAGTCCATGACTCGTTCGGCCACCTCCTGATTCTCGCGGAACACGCCGCTCTGCTTTAAAAGCTCATCGACCAGCGTTGTCTTTCCGTGGTCGACATGAGCAATAATCGCAATATTTCTTACATCTTCACGTTTTGTTTTCATAAATAATCTGCACTCTTTCCTTATATAAAATTGTATTTATAACTGCAACTCCCTTATTTTATCATAAATTACCGTTTTGACAAGCCCTGAGTCGGCTATTCGAAAACTGACGACAGCTATAAAGTTCACTAACGTCCTTTTGCAAAACGTCCGAAAACAGTACCTTTGCCAAGACGTATTCTGCGGGGATGGAGGACGGCTCAGGGCTTCGCTACAGGGGATAAGGGAAACTAAGAAGCTGCGTCTGCGGATTAGATGCAAGGACAGGAGGGGAGCAACTCGCTTCGCTCAGACAATCTCCCCTCCTGTCCTGACATCCGCAGCCGCAGCTTCAAGTTTTCCTAATCCCCTTCCGAAGGCGCCCGTCGCCGTCCTCCATCCCCGCAGAATTTTTCTCGAAATGGGGCTGTTTTCTGGGCTTTTTCAGGTTGGGAGTCAGTGAATATATAGCTGCTGCGAGAAGCAGGCGCGGCCGGAAAGCTTTCACAGCCGAAAGCCTACAAGCCGCGCCAGTTGTACGTCTCAGCCTGTTTAGGGCAGTAACATTTCCGACAGGAGATGCGCAGGAAGCGGAGGGGATGGTTTGAGAATACTTTCTGGGGAAGGGGACAGCCGGGAGATGTGACTTTGGAGGAATCCGCTGAAAATCTTGA
>CALWTQ010000029.1 GCA_944384505.1 uncultured Mediterraneibacter sp. | reverse complement strand
GCGCCTTCGAAAGGGGATTAGGGAAAGTTAAAGCTGCGGTGACAGACGTTAGGGCTGACGGTGGAATTGTCTGAGCGAAGCGAGTTGTCCGCCGTCAGCCCTTGCATTTAGTCTGTCGCCGCAGCTTTTAGTTTCCCTTATCCCCTGGAGCGAAGCCCCGAGCCATCCTCCATCCCCGCAGAATACGTTTTGAAAATCGACTCTGTTTTCGGACGTTTCTCATCCGGAAGCTATTGAACTTTATAGCTGCTTCTCCGCACAAAGTAGAAGCACACTGCCTGCATCAGAATAGTCGCGATCCATGACCCCGGATAGGAGATAAAGAGGAAATGCAGGGATCTGTGCTGCGGGAAGAATCCGTAGATCCAGACGATTCTTGTCCCCACTGTCCCGATCACGGACAGGATCATGGGAACAGCGGAATGCCCCATTCCTCTCAGGGCTCCGGGGATCAGATCCATGATGCCGCAGAGGAAGTACGGAACTGTAGTGATGGAGAGGATCTCAAGCCCGCAGCTGATTACATCCGGATCTGATGTATAGATTCCAAGAACCTGTGAACCGAATATCCATGCTCCCACGCCCAGTACAACCGAGACGATCACAGAGAGGAGTACGCAGTCGGCCAGCACCCGGTCCATTCGCTTCTGCTTCCCCACGCTGTAGTTCTGACTGGTGAAGCTCATGCAGGCCTGAGTGATGGCATTGACCGCCACATACAGGAAGCCCAGTATATTGTTGGCCGCAGTATAGCCCGCCATTGCCGTCGCTCCGAAAGAGTTCACGGATGACTGGAGCAGGGCGTTTGAGAAGTTGATCACTGTGCTCTGGATTCCGGCCGGAATTCCCACCTGAAAGATTCTCACCAGATGCACCCGCATGATCTTAAGTTTTGAAAACCTGAGCTGATAACTGCTCTCTGTTCTGTGCAGGCACCAGAGGACGAGAACACAGGAAATAAACTGGGAAGTCACTGTGCCGATGGCCACTCCTGCCACCCCGAGAGGGATCACAATAACAAGGAGAAGATCCAGCGCCACATTGGCCATGCCCGCCGCGAAAAGGAAGAGCAGCGGCCGCTTTGTATCTCCCACCGCCCTCAAGACTGCCGCTCCATAGTTGTACAGCATAAAAAACGGCATTCCCATAAAATAGATTCTCATATAGGTGACAGACAGGTCAATTACTTCTGACGGCGTATCCATCAGAAGAAGTGCGGGTCTGGACAGCCCCACTCCCACAAACGCCATAACAATGCCGCTGACAAGGGCCAGCGCGATCGCCGTATGTACCGCCTCTGACATCTCCTTGTCCCGCCCGGCCGCGTAATACCGTGCCGCCAGGACATTGGCTCCCAGAGAGATTCCGATGAAAAGGTTGGTGAAAATATTGATCAGGGCAGTGGTCGATCCCACTGCCGCCAATGCGTCGCTGCCGCTGAAATGCCCCACGACTATAATATCCACAGCGTTGAACATCAGCTGCAAGATGCTGGACACCATCAGGGGAAGTGAAAAGGAAATCAGCTTGTCCATGATTGAGCCGTTGCACATATCAATCTCATATTTATTTCTTTTCAAAATGACCGGTCCCTTCATAAAATTCTTTTCTCATACGCAACATTGGTGTACAACAAGAAGTCTCTCCCGTGTACACCAATGCTATCTTACTCCGATCATTTTGTTTCGTCAATAGCATCGGCGTACAAGGGGTATAATATGCCCCTTGTACGCCGATGCTATGATTCAGCTCAGTCCCCTATATCCGAGTGCCCCTGCTCAAATTCCCACTGAAGGCCGTATTTATCTATGAAATAGAAATACTTTACCCCGCTGAGGATTCTGGCTGTATTCGTATTTCTCTCGTCCCGTTCTCTTAAGTCCTGATCGAAGAATACCACATCTTCCGGCGTGGTTTCACTGATCTGGAAGACGCGGTAGTCCTCACTCTCGTTGATAAGCCTGGTATCCGGCATGGACTTAATATACTCGAACGCCTCATCAATATTTGTGATTTTAAGCGCTACATGGCGGGCGCCGCTGACATCATTAGCTGCAAAAAACACAGGCTCTTTCCGGCCTTCCGGATAATGATACTGCATGAGCTCCAGCGTCAGCTTAGTTCCGGGAACATTAAGAAACGCGATGGAAACATCCCCGTCCGCCGCTTCCTTAATAAAACCGGCAGCTTTAAAGAAGCCCTTATTTTTCCAGTGCGGCAGATAATGATCCGGTATGGCCCCGAGAAGTTTCTGATAATAGGAGACTGCCTCCATCATATCGTCCACAAAAATACACACATGGGACAGGCCGGTAAACTGCGGCCTCGCTGCCTGTGCCGGCCCCCCAAAATGTTTTTTCACCACCAGCTCCACCCAGTGGCTTTTCACGGATACCACAACATCATCCGCCAGGCCGGTCAGGATGGATTTCTCCACCCCCTCCATCTCGGCGTCCTTTTCTTCCTTCTCCTGCCCTTTTGTATATGCAGTCAGCGACCAGGTTGGCGCCATACTCATAGAGGGCATGCCGATGAATCCGGCCCTCATAGAAGCATACAGCTCAGGATAGTCCCCACTGCTGAGCATTCCCGCCAGCAGGGCACTGATCTTATTTTTCAGCCCTTTAACCGGTGCGTTCACTTTGGCCCTGGACGCCTCGATAAACGCGGCCTTAGCCTTTTCCTCAATGGGCGCCGATGCGGTCAGATGCAGCTCACAGGCACTGCCTTCCCACTCCATCCACAGAGTTCCCCGGCAGTTCTGCAGGATATCTGTGGTCATGGCGATCATTTCCTCGGTCAGCAGCCGCAGTACATTCACCTGTTCCCGCTCCAGCCCGGCCCGTTCGGACGCCTCTTCCACTTCCTGCAGCGCGTTTACGGCGCTTGACAGGCTGTTAGATAATACAACTTCGTTCGATTTCATAACGGTTTCCCTTCTTTCTTCTAAAACTCAATTGTCACTGTATTGACTCCATCCGCATATTCGTGCTTCCTGCTCTTCGTCCGGCTCACAGCCAGGACTACGCCCAGGTCATCCCCCTGCGTCAGCGGGTCAAACGGTTCCCCCTGCCATTGGATGACCGCCTCGCATTCGCTGCCGTCCTCGCTGCAGAGAGCGTCAAAACTCAGGCGGCAGTCATTGTCCGGCAGAGTCGGCAGAATGCATGTCATGCACAGTTCTTCAAAGATCTGTTGGTACTTGAGTGACTGCTGCGCGCTCAGCAGCTGTCTGTGGGCAAAGAGCTCAATGTCAGTCGCCGCGCCGATAAAGTCAAACGCCCTGGAAGTAATATCGAGATGGAAGGTCTTCATCCGGCGGACAAACGCCCGGCACCGGCCGGTTCTGGGATGCTCAAATATCTGCTCCGGCACACCTTCTTCGTAAACGACTCCTTCATCCATATAAAACACCCGTGTAGACACATCCCGGGCGAATTTCATCTCATGGGTCACTATGAGCATGGTCAGTCCCTGTCCGGCCAGCCTCCGGATAACTGACAGCACTTCTCCAACCATCGTCGGATCCAGTGCGCTGGTCGGCTCGTCAAAAAGCACGATCTCCGGCTGCATACCCAGAGTACGCGCAATGGCGGCGCGCTGCTTCTGCCCGCCGGAGAGTTCGTCAGGATAATTCAGAGCCTTTTCTGCCAGCCCCACACGTGCCAGCAGATGCATCCCCCGCTCGTATGCCTGCTGACGGGTACATCCAAGCAGTTCTACCGGTCCCAGCATGATATTTTCTATCACCGTCAGGTGGGCGAACAGGTTAAAGCTCTGGAACACCATTCCCATACGCCGGCGGACAGCGCTAAGCTGCGACGCTTTTACGCCGGTTACCGGCTGGCCGAACACTTCGATTTTCCCGTCCGTCGGCGTCTCCAGCCGGTTCAGGCAGCGCAGCAGGGTACTTTTCCCGGTTCCTGACGGGCCTATAATAGAGATAATCTCTCCTCTGCTGATCAAGGCATTGACATCCTTTAAGGGAGTTACACTGTCAAATACCTTTTTCAAATGCATAATCCTGATCGCCGGCCCCTTATAGGGTACGCTGTCCGCGTCTTTCCACGTTTCTTCCTGCGGGACTAAATTCATGTCTATCCCCTTAGGCACCCGGCTCCGCCGCCGGGGATCTACCTTCTTTTCCACAAGTCCCAGCAGCAGTGTCAGACTCCAGGCCAGCAGGAAATAGAGAACGGCGGTTAAAATCAAAGGGAAAAACGCCTCATAGGTCCGGCTGCGGATGATATCCGTAACCTTAGTCAGATCCTGCACCGCGATGTATCCCACCACTGACGTCATCTTTACCATGGATATAAACTCGCCTTTGTACACCGGCAAAATATGCCGTGCCGCCTGCGGCGCGATAATTTTCGTAAATGTCCTGACCCGGCCGAAACCCATAGCAGCGGCCGCTTCCCATTGTCCGGCGTCCACTGCATTAATGCCCGTACGGATCATTTCAGAAACATAGACGGCAAAATTAATAGAAAAGCCGATCACTGACACAACGATTCCATCCAGCCTTGCGCTGGCAAATACGACGTAAAACAGCACCATTAAGAGCACCAGCACAGGGATACCCTGAATCAGGCGTATAAAGGCAGCTGTGATCCCCGACAGGATCCTCTTTCTGCTGCGGCGCATAAGGCACAGGCCGAAGCCCAGCACCGTCCCCGCCAGAGCAGAACATATCGAAATGACAAAAGTTACACCCAAACCGGATAAGATCATCTTCCAGCGGGCTTCTTCTATGAAATTCCTGCGAAAGCTGTCGGACAGCCCCTGCCAGAAGCCTTCCTGAACCTGCGTCTGATCCGGATTCGCCACAACCGCTACAATCCCGCCGATGTAATTGGGATCCGAAAAGTTCACACTTTCCGCCCGCTCTTCCGTCACAGTCAGTCCCGTGGCCGATACATCATATGCCCCGGTAGAAAGGCCGGCAAAAATGGAAGACAGCTCCGTACTGATCACTTCCAGCCCATAACCGTACTCTCTGCAGAAGCGGGCCATTATGTCAACATCATATCCCACGATATTGCCATCTTTGATATAGCAGAAAGGCTCCACATCCGTTTTAACCGCCATCCGGACGACGCCGTTATCCGCGGGGAAGGACGTCCAGTTCTCCACTTCTTTTTTGCTTTCGTCAGCACCCAGCCATATCCCGTCTATTTCTTCCAGCGTACCGTCCGAGCGGATCTTAGCCAGATACTCGTTATATTCGTCCCTCAGGGCAGCGCCGCGCTCCGTCCTGGAAAAGGCGGCGGCATAGCTCTCCTCTACCAGGATCTCGGGAAGGTATGTCACAGCTTTGTTCTCTAAACACAGGGTGCGTGCAATAGGCTCATCAATTAAGAAACCGGAAATCTTTCCCTGTTCCACCGCAAGAGCCAGATCCGGAATGCGGTCATAATACTGCTTGTCCGCATTGTGAATCAGATTGTCAGTATGGACATCTAAGCTGGAACCGGTCAGCACTCCAATCGCTTTTCCGTCCAGCTGCCGGATATCGGTAACAGGTTCTTCCGCAGATTCTTCCGCAAAGCCCTGAGCAGATGCGCCGCATCCGCCGAGCATCAGGCAGAAAATGCTCAATATCCAGACAATACAGAGAAGCCGTCCCGTTATCCTGGCCCGCTTCATATCTATTCCTCCTTTTTCAGTATGCCTTCATCCAGAAGTCCCAGCTGTTTTGCTGACAGCAGCAGTTCCGACTGCAGACAGGATACTCCGCAGGATGTCATAAAAAAGTCCAGTATTACATTTCCCGCAATCGCCAGAGCCACAGCCTGCTCAGGAATTCCCAGCTGGGCCAGCAGTACCGTATAACAGGTCAGGCTGCCTCCGGGAACCGGCGGCGCCGCAATGGCCAGCAGGCCGGATGTAAGCACTCCTTTAACCACCCATGAAAGAGGCATAGCCACTCCGTAATACTCTGCAAGTCCCATTGCCAATACAAAAAATCCTGTCCCTGCCCCGGTTTTAAAGATCACCTGTCCAAGAGGGACTGCAAACCGGCTGATGCGCTCGGAGATGCCGAGCTTATTCTCACAGGTATCCAGATTCAGGGACAGTGCGGCAGATGAAGACGCCGTGGCCAGTGCAGTCAGGTATGTGGGAAGCAGTTTTCGCAGCAGCATGGGATAAGATACCTTCAGCCGCAGAGACGCTGCAAGCGCGTAGATCAAGGGCCATATCACGCAGGCCGACACAGCAAGGATGAGTCCCTTCGCCGCTCCGCCCAGCCCGGTCAGGCTGTCAGACAAGATCATTGTAAAAAGGCTTACAAACGTAAACAGCGGTATGAACCGGCTCACTGTCTCCATCATAAACTGTACGGCGATATTAAGCTGTTCGACCAGGGCACAGAGAACCGGCAGTTTTTCCTTGAGTAAAAGCAAAACCAGCCCAGCACAGATCGCCATAAATATAATCTGCAGGGAATTTCCTTCCAGAAACGGAGAGAGAATATTATCAGGGATAATCCCCAGGATCATGCTGTAAATCTGCACGGCAGCATTTTCTCCCGATGCAGCAATTCCGTCTTCCGGCCGAAACAGCCATACCAGACAAAGAGCGGAGATCCCTGCTGTCACATATATAGCCGCTATAAAACGCAATATAATCGTCCGTCCGATCCGGCCCAGCACCTGCACATCGCCAATACATACAATGCCCCAGCACACGCTTAGGAAGACCATCGGCCCGGCCAGCGTCTGTATAATTCCCATCAGCGCAGTAAAGAGCGGCTCAGCTGCCGCTTCTGCCGCCGTCCTCACCGGATTCGGCAGCGCCAGACAGAGAAAACCGCACAGAGCAGCCGCCGCAATTGCCAGGACGAGCTGTACCAGCGGATTCATACGCTGTGGATTTGGCGGATACAGTGCCAGATGATTCTGGCCGTCTCTGTAGCTGTATATCGGTGAAACCCCCGCCTGAGCCAGCAGACTGGAATAGAGGATTCCCCCCGTTTCGTCCTCGGTTTCACCGGGATCCATCCGCATGCCGGGGACTATGATTTCAATGTACATGCGGCCCAGGCGGGAACCGCACCGGAAGACGCAGTCCACATCTTCCCCAAGCGTGTCGCGCCACACCATAAGGATCTCTTCCACAGCCAGCCGCAGACGGACGACATCCTTATGGTCTGTTCCCGCCTCAGTCAGCGCTTCCACTGCCAATGCGGACAGACTGTCTATCCCTTCTGCATTCAGCGTCACCAGATGCTCCCGGCCCGCAAGTTTTTTTGTTTTTCGTTTCATATCTAATAAACTTCCTATTTGATTATTCCGTGATCTCTGGCAAGAGCTTCGATACTCCGGTCGTAAGTCGCTTCCGCCTCTTTAGAAAAGAAGCATCCCGGCACCCCTTCGTTGTGGTCCCGGTGATGAGCCACGCAGGCGCAGCACTTTCCGTGCCGCGGACAGTCATAGGTGCACGGACATTCCCGTTTATTGTCACAATTAATATTCATATCTGATTGCTCCCTTCTTAGTTATCCCTCAGTCTGCTCTTCCAGCCAGTCCACAAACTCCGCTGTAGTATATGTAAAGGCAATTTCAGTTTTGCTTCCGTCCCGGACCAGGAATTCGGTGAGTCCATATTCCGATTCTCCGCCGCTCCAGTCATAAGTATACCCGAGCCGAGTCCAGGGATAGTCGCTCTCAAAGTAAGACCAGAGGATATTGTTGTCAAACCATTCCTTATATGACTCATCTGTCACAATGGCATAGTCGTTTTCCATCTGGCTGGTCACATCGGTGACATAGGCAGGACGTATCACATTCTCCACAGGTACCCAGAACGCGGTGAACCTGGTATAGCCTTCGTCCTCATGGACGCCCAGAAGCTGTGCAAACCGCAGCTCCCAGTCATCGACTCCATCGTGATTCCCCTCATACCACTCCTGCATCTCCCCGGCAGACGTTGCCCAGATATCCCCGTAGTCTGTCAGAATAGAACCGCCGGGCGCACAAGGATCTGCGTAGTCATGCCAGGTTAGAAGCAGCACTCTCTTCCCTGCCTCATCCCATATGACCCGGCCATCCTCCTTTGTCAGTGTCACCAGTTCCTGGATTTCCTCATCTTCACTGAAAACCGCATCAGTCATAGCTGCCTTCCACAGCGTGTCATTGTCAGGGGGACTCTCCCCGCATCCGGTCACTGTTCCCGCCATGAGCAATGAAAAAAACACTGCTGTTATCCGCAGTTTTCTCATCAATGCTGCCCCTCCTTCCTCTTTTTCTGCTATCTGTCCCTCTATAATAGTGACAAAGCCGCCTGCATGGACGGCTTTGTCATTATTGGCTGCTTTTTTGTCGTAATTGGTCAGCATTGAGAATTACGCATACGGTCAGATATTCGTTCTCCAACTTATAGCGAATATCCCCGTCGTATTTTCTGACAGCAAGAATCACACTGTCGATCCCGGTGCCTTTTTCCCGGAGCATGCCATTTTTAACGGCCAGATCAGGCTTACATGGATTGCTGCACACGATCACGGTCTTGCCTGCAACTTCCCGGATATTCACCCGGATTTCCCCGTGTGAGCCACATTCCCGGCATCCGTTTAAGGCATTTTCCAGAAGATTTGAAAGGACCGCCACAAAATCCATGTCAGCAATGGGTGACTTTTCGGGCGTATCAACAGATATAGAAACCGGAATTCCCTCTTTTTCCGCCCTGGCAGAAAACTGGCTCAGGATTGCGTTGACCGTAACATGAGGGCAGAATTCCTTCGGTTTTGACGCCTCCAGGCTATCATCATACTGTCTGATATAACGCAGAGCCTCCTTTATGTCGTCTTTTTGAAGCAGCGCGGCGATATTCTGGTTATGGTGCCGGATATCGTGGCGGATAGTTTTTGCCATCCGCTCATTCTCTTTTGTAAACGCAAGCTGTCTTTGCAGATATTCCGCATTTTTGCTGACCTGCTCCATTTTACTTTCGTTGGTCATATACCGGATCGTTCCAAAAATGATCCACAGCACCGAGCAGTAGATCAGCACGACCGCCGCAAACAAAAAAACATTTTCAACCGTATGACTGCGGCTCAGATAGAAAAGCACTACAAATGATGTGAAAACAGTCAGAAACAACACTGAGACCAGAGAGATGGAATACCATGTCCGCTTCTTTGTCCCCGGCACCGCACGGATACGAACGCGCAAAAACTTCAGATATACAAAGACAGCGGGCAGATATAACAGGGTTCTGATTATGTTCCTTATATAGAGCGTCCCTGTTTCGGACAGCGCAGGGAACATTGCATCTCCCGCCAGAGCAGCAATACAGAAGAAGATGCAGAAGAAATTAGAATAGCTGATAAACAGAAAAACCTTTTTACAGAATGCGTCAGCCGAGGTCAGAATAAAGACAAAAAAGGCTATTATAATAACAGAAAAACTGGTGAACGCCGTATAAGGCGACTCAGAGCCGAAAAAAAAGAAAACAGCCTGTGTCCACCCGATAAAAACAGCGCAAAACGCCGCATAAACCAGTATCGTCTTTCTGACAGAATATTTTCGTTCGGATATTGCCGCAAGGCATAAGACATGAGTCAGAGCCAGCAGCCCCATAGTCAAAGCCAGATGAATCATCGAACGGTAGCCTCCTGTGTATAAAAATCAAAATACTGCTTTTTCACCTCGCTGCGAAGCCGTCTGGGAACAGGTACTATATCACCATTTGTCATTTGCAGCGTCGTGGACAGCACGCTTTGCACACAGCGCAGATTGACAAGATAGGAAGCGCCGACCGTGATAAAGCCGTCCACAGCGCCGAACAGCTCTCTCAGCCCGGTGAGAGTGATGCGCGTTTTCAAGCATTTTCCCGACTGCAGATGGATCTCCACGCTGTGATTTTCTGTTTCCGCGTACACAACAGAGTACAAATCAATCCGGTGAATCTCACTTCCGCACCGGATAGGGACGTAGGCGCACTGCCGCCGCTTTTTGATTACCCGGTCCAGTGTGTCTGCCAGCCTCTCCTTCGTATAAGGCTTCGTCAGATAGTCATCAGCGTGAAGGGCAAATGCCTCCACTGCAAAATCAGAACTGTTGGTCAGGAAAATAATATTGGCGCTGCCCTCACTTTTACTCTGAATTTCACGCGCGACTTCGGTTCCGAGCACGCCGGGCATACAGATATCCAGCAGCGCGATGTCGGGAGCGCCGCTTTTATTAATATCCGCAAGCATATCCAGCGGCCTCAAAAAGCACCGGAGCTTAAGGGAAAGCTCCGGATGCTCCCGCGCATATTCCATGACGCTTCGCTTTATTGTTTCAATCTCACTTTCCTGATCATCACATATCATGCAGAGCATGGTTTCATCTCCTTTTTCTTTTCAGGACTCGCCCGCATGTGCATCACCAGCTCTTTTGAATAGTCAGGATATTGCGCCCGTCCACGTATTCATAGGTGAGCTCATCCATCGTCTTTTTCACCATAAAGATTCCAAGCCCGCCGATGTCCCGTTCGTCCGCTGACAGCGTAACGTCCGGATCCGCCTTCTGGGTCGGATCATAAGGCCGTCCATTGTCCTCAAAGCGGAGCACCGCATGGTTCTTCTCCGCCCGGCAGCCTACAGAGACCGAGGTTGCCCCGCTGTACCGAGCGATATTGGAGAAGATCTCATCCACGGCAATGCCGATCTGCGAAACCACTTTCACAGGAGCCTCCTGCTCCTCAAGGCACGCCTCGAAGAAGGCAGTCACCTGGTCAATGCTTTCCAGCTGCGGGGATACACTGATCTTTTTCATATTCTCCGTCCGGACTTCCTTGATCTTTAGCGCCAGCATAGTGATATCATCAAACTGGGGCGCTTTGCCCACGAAGCTGTCAATATCTCTTTTCACAGTTTTAAGAAGCTCGTCAGGATCCGGATCTTCTTTCTGATTGAGCGCATCCAGCATCCGGTCCGTACCGTACAGCTCGTTCGCCGCATCGGTGGCCTCCACCACGCCGTCGGTGTAGACAAACAGCGTGTCCCCGGGCGCCAGTTCCAATTCATACTCCCGGTAACGGGCGTTCTCCATACCGGCCAGCACGAACCCGTGCTTATCTTTCAGCAGCTCGAATTTTCCACCTTTGCGTTCAACCGCCGGATATTCATGGCCCGCATTGGCCGCGGTCAGTTTCCCCGTAGAAATCACATAAATGCCCAGCCAGACAGTGACAAACATTTCCGCGTCATTGTTTTCACAGAGCTGGTTATTGACTTTCTCAAGCACTTCTTTGGGAGACATGCCGGTCTGCGCGGCATTTTTCAGCAGGGTCTTGGCGATCACCATAAACAGAGCCGCCGGCACTCCTTTCCCCGATACGTCCGCAATCACCAGAGCCAGGTGATCATCGTCCACCAGGAAGAAATCATAGAAGTCGCCCCCTACCTCCTTGGCCGGAGTCATTGCCGCGTAAACGTCAAACTCCCTGCGCTCGGGAAATGCCGGGAAGATACAGGGCAGCATACTGGCCTGTATCTGCGTAGCCACGTTCAGCTCTGTGGCGATCCTCTCTTTATCCGCAGTCACCGCCGCCAGATTCACCATATAGTCGTCCAGCTCGCTCATCATGTTCTGGAAGGAAACTGCCAGGGCTCCGATCTCGTCCCCCTGGGGAATCGTATCCGCCAGCTGCTGCAGACGCAGTGCAACGTCTTCTTCATGCTCATGCTCCTGCTTTGCGTACAGCTCCGTCAATTCAGAAAGGCGCTCAACAGGTGTGGTGATATTCCGCTCTACATACCACAGGAACAGTATGGCGATGCCGTAAAGGAGGTTGATTGTAATGCCCAGTACCAGATAAATGTAATTCCATACCTCAAGCCGGTTCAGCTCTCCGCCCACATTTAAAGCATTATAGGACACAATGGTCAGCAGAACCAGAAATACCAAAGTCAGCAGCAGAACACCGATTGTCACCTTCGCCTTAATGGAGAACTTCACTTCCTCCCGGCGGGGAGGAAGAGGCTCCACCCTGCCGGCTGGCCGGAAGGCGTAAACCGCCAGCCCGGCAATTGCCACACACAGAAATCCCATCGCAAGAGAAGGGTTGACCGCATTTCCGCCCAGGAGCAGAGAATAGATGAAGTACCCCGCACCGATAACTGCGATAACGGCTAAAGGCAGATCCAGCCAGCAGACGCCGTGCCGGAACTGAGCGTTTTCCCGGTATTCCGGAATCTCAGAGTGCAGATGCATCTTGTTCCAGAAGGAAAGCACCGGAATACCCAGAATAATCGCAAAGTCAAAATTGTTAAAAAACAGCAGCGGAAATGAGGAGAAAAACGACTGAAATCCCGCCGCCTCAAAAATCAAGGAAAGCGATACCGTAGTAACAAGGGAATCAATCAGGACGACCAGAATATACTTGACAATCTCCAGCACCGTATTTAACCGCACCGGATAAATCGGCTCCTTCCCCAGCCGCAGCGTGTACCACAGTTTGTATGGAATATAAGTATAAAAAAAGTTAACCACAAACCCGGTCAGGCACACAAATGCGCTTGATCCCGACAAAATGTCCGAAATCAGATTACCAATCGAAATTCCCCATGCGGCCGCAGGGCCGAACTGAATGCCAAACACCACCGGAACCATATTGGCCGGGCGGATCTCCGTCACCCCCGGCAGGAGGGTGAACAAACTTCGAAACGGCAGGGCTATGGCAAAAAACACCACAGCGCTGAGCACCATATGCCCCCATGCGCTTTTCTTTCGGAAAACAGTAAATATTTCCTTCATGATATTTCATCCTTTCTGGCGCCCAGGTTACAGCACCACCATAAAATCGTTAAATCCCACAGTCCGCTTATAAGAATAGGAGCTGGCCACCTTTTTTACCAGATACAGCCCCAGCTCATTATAATCCTCCTGGTGGGAATCACCCAGCAGTTCTCCCAGCGGGGCTTCCCGGGACCGGGTGGGGTCAAACTCCACCGCGTCATCCCGGATGCGCAGAGCCACCTGCTGTTCCGGCAGCACGGAAACCCGGATGTCAATATAGTTGTCCCGGTCTTTGCTGAATCCCATCTGAATGACATTGACCACAATTTCCTCCATACACAGGGAAATGTAATACTGCTTTTTCATGGAAACGCCATGCTCCTCGCAGAAATTCTCTATTTCTTCAGAGATTCTGGGAATATCCTCATATTTATCCTGAATAAGCACCTGATATACAGGTCCCTTATCCTGGCTGTCCTGCGCGGGAATCAGCAGAAGCGGGGACTCCCCCGGCCTGCGCAGCACCCGCAGCGCGCCAAACAGAGTCAGCAGCGTAGCATAGTCTGTGAGCACCAGCCCCCAGTAAACACTGTTGCTTCCCAGGGAAGTGAAGTTCGCCAGAAGCAGGATGAACGACACCGGGAAGATCAGATTATTGCACACGGCGATCACCATTGCGGCGCCCGCATGTCCGGTACACCGGTAAAAGGCTCCCAGAAACGCCAGTATCCCCGCAGTGATGCAGAACAGCGCCTGGATGCGCACTGCCGCCATGGTAATATCCATCATATCCTGCTCCACGCCAAATATCATGCAGATCAGCGGGGCGCCCAGCTCCAGCGCCAGAGTGATGGCTACTGACATGATCAGCATGATTTTAAAGGACACCGAGACCGTGCGCCGCAGGTTGTCGAGCTCTCCTTCCCCTCTGTAGATCCCCAGCATAGGCTGCATGGAGCCGGTGACGCCATCGTAAAAAGCGTAGAGGAAAGTAATCAGATACTTCACCACCGCATATACGGCCACGGCTTTGTCGCCGCCGGTCACGGCCAGGGTATGGTTAATCACTACTGTGAGCACCACCTGGAAGAAAAAGATCATAGCGGCAGGCAGTCCGGGCCGGGCCATCTCCAGAACAACCCGGAGAGACCAGCATTTCCTGGTCAGGTGGAAGCTGCTCTCCTTTCTGTAGAGCTTCCGCCCGGAAAGCACGCAGCTGAGCATCTGAGAAGTGACAGTACCGATGGCAATCCCGGCAATTCCCAGGCCGCAAAGAAGCACAAGGGAAATATTGGCAATCAGGTTCCACACACCGCCTGCCAGCACACAGAACATAGAATACCGCGGATTACTGTCATTGCGCAGGAAAGTCAGCTGAACCGGCGCCAGAATTAAAAAAGGCATCCCCAGAAGCAAGATACCGATATACCAGCGGGCATATTCCATACTTTCACCGGGCTGGCCTCCCAGCAGCCGGATCAAAGGATCCAAAAAAAGCAGCCCCAGCACGGCAGCTGCCACGCCCACGCCCACAGCCGAAACCAGCGCGGCGGTAAACACACGGTTACAGCGCTCTCTTTCGCCCTGTCCCAGAAGGTTCGACAGCACAATCCCTGCACCGCCGCCGAATATCGCGGTGACAATCTGCACGAAGATCGTCACCGGAAGAGCCAGGCTGATGGCCGTAAACGCGCTGCTGCCAAGCAGCTGGCCCGCCACTACCAGATCGGTCATGGACACAATGGCCAGGGCCAGCGACGCCACCAGTGTAGGCCCGAAAAATTTAAAAAACGTCCGCTTAATAATTTTCTCCACAATCTTTCTCCCATACGATTTTCCGCAGTTCACCGGCCAGAGGATGGGGCTGCAGAAATGTTTCCAGATCCCCCCGGCGCCAAAAATGATTTTCCCGGAACCAGGATTCCAGCATCTCCTTCTCAGAGACAGCCCGGGTGATCGGATTGTCCTCTCCCAGCACATACAGCTGAGGAGAAGTATTCCGATTGCGGCACAAATAGAGAGCCAGACTGAGCATCTCCGTAAATATCAGGTCGATCACCCTATAGGTCAGGCTGATCACGCCCTCCCGGTAAAAGTTCACCGGCTTCCCCCCAGCCATCAGGTACACATTTTTTTCTGCGCCTTCATAGCGGAATCTGTAGCAGCTGTACCACTCTGCCGTATCCTGCCCCTCAGGCACAAGTCCTGGTATCTCCTGCTCTTTTCCCGCCACATACCGCAGGAAATAGGAGAACTCCACATCCTTTGAGGAACCGCTGGCCAGGTAGACATTCGTCCCCTCTCCCTCAAGATAGGCCCGGAACATCTCTTCCCCAAAAGAAGGCTCTCCCACACAGCCAATCACAATTGTATCCCTGTAAAACATCTCAGGATCCGGGCTTAAAAAGGTCTTCATCCCGTCATCCTCCGCTGCCTTCAGCATCCGCGGATCTGTGTCATAAGCCTCCGGCTCACAGAAGTGCCCCTCCAGAGCCATACGGCAGCTGCGTCCCACAATACCATACCCCACCAGCAGCACAGTGTGGAAGGAATAAAAGGCGTCGGCCGCATAGAGCATCAGCCCCAGTTCCTCCACAATCCGCTGTCCGATGAAAATAGATTCTAAATTCATTTTAATGTCCGAGCGTGCAATGCTTGCGCAGGGATAGGGATATCGGTACCCCTGTCTGCTCATACTCCTGCGCGTACCGGAAGTGGTCTGCTCCACCACCCCGATAATCTGGTTTTCCACTTCAGGGAACAACTGCTTTACCCGGGACAAGGCTTCAAAATGATACCCTCCGTCCTCAATGATTAACAGCTTTTTTCCCCGGCGCATCAGCGGGATCAGTTCCCTGCGGAAAGCCTCCTCCACCAGGAGCAGCACAGCCTCAAGAAACTCCGTACTGCTTAAGCCCAGCTGCTCCCTGTTCTTCATCAGGTGATAGAGACCGCCCTGCCGCATGCCGTGATAGCACGGCCCGCTGTATCCTTCTGGTATATCCTCATTGTTATAGGGAGGGGTCAGAAGGGTCACATGGCTGAACAGGCTTCTCAGCACATCATTGAAGTAAAAAGAATTGTCCATGCAGTGATTAATATGCAGGACAATGACATCCTCCACTTTCTTATCCCCCCGGGCCTCCCGGGCCGCCTGCTCCAGCAGTTTCATTTTCATTCCCTGCTTCATCTTCCGCCTCACTCTATAGTAAGAATGTCAATGAATCCGGTAACTTCAAACACTTCCATAATGGTTTCATTCACATGACGGATCACCATTTTTCCCTGCTTATTCATCGTCTTCTGCGCAGACAGAAGCACACGAAGGCCGGCGGAAGACAGGTACTCCAGCTTCTCAAAGTCCATCTCCAGCAGCGTAACTCCGCCTATCGACTGATTAATCTCCGCTTCCAGCTGAGGCGCCGTCGTCGTATCCAGACGTCCCTCCAGAGAAATATACAGTGTTGATCCTTCTGCTTTCTTATTGATATTCATATAAATACCTCCTAAAAACCTTTGTCTTTTTTGCCGCCTTATCCCCATCCGGCGTACTGATACGTTCAGATGTTCTATGTAATGGCGGCGTGACATTTAACTCAATTATATAAGTTGTTGGCATACATTTCAATTCATAATTTAATTTTAGCATCTAATCAGCTATTTAGATAATACCGTTTTCCGGCTTGTCTCTCCGGACGGATTCTTGTAAAATAATAACAAATCCTGCACTGAAAGGAGCATATTTATATGATAGAGATTCACTTATTCGAACAGCTTGTCGCATTCGCATCCTGCGGAACCCTGTCTGCTGCCGCTGAGGAGCTCCACATCTCCCAGCCTGCTCTGAGCCGCTCCATGCAGCGCCTGGAAGAAGAGCTGGGTGTACAGCTCTTTGACCGGCAGAAAAGCCGGATTACCCTGAATGAAATCGGGGAACTGACCGTGCGCCATGCCCGGAACCTGCTCATGCAGGAAGCTTCCATGATCGAGCAGATCCGGGAGCTTGACCGCAAAAAGCGTACCATCTTCCTTGGATTCTGTACGCCTGTGCTGATCCCGGACTTTGTGTCCCTTCTCTCCGGCCTGTACGAGGGGATGACGATTTCCACGGAAGTAACGGACGATATCGACCTTGTACAGCGTTTGAGAGAAAATAAATATCAGCTTGCCATTCTGCATGACAAGCCGGATGAAAATGAGTTCTTCTCTCTTCCTGTTGAGAGTGAACACCTCTATGTATTTCTCCCTCCGGCGCATCCTCTTGCGGATGCCGTCGGGCTTTACTTGAAAGACCTGGACGGGCAGACTTTTCTTCTCTATTCCCAGATCGGATTCTGGGACGGGCTGTGCCGGAGGGAAATGCCCAATGCACGCTTCCTCCTCCAGCAGGAGCTGAACGTTCTTGGCGAACTGATAGAAAATTCGGCTCTCCCGGCGTTTACTACGGACTATGTCATGAAGCGGACGCAGTCCCGCTCAGACCGAATTGCCATTCCTATTCTTGACGAGGAGGCAAATGTTACCTACTACTGTACCTGCCTGAAATCCGAAAAAACAAAGTTCAGACCCGTATTTCAAAGCTTCTCCAAAAACAGTTCTGCCATCCGAAATGAGCAGGCCTGATTAATGCCTGCATAAAATCAGCGCAGGATTACTCATGGATCTTCATGGAGTGCAGCATTTTTGCAAATCCCGGGTCATCATGGTTGACAATCTCGCTGTGTCCGATGTCCAGCTTCGCGATCTCTGCCATATCCTCCTCGCTGAGTTTGAAATCCCAGATGTCCATATTCTGCTCTATGCGGTCTTTGTGAACGGACTTCGGGATCACTACAACGCCTCTCTGGACGTTCCACCTCAGAGCTGCCTGAGCCGCGCTCTTTCCGTATTTCTCACCGATCTTCGTCAGAACCGGATGGGTAAAGATCCCGTGATTTCCCTCTGCGAACGGTCCCCACGCTTCCGGAACTACGCCGTACTCTTTCATAAGCGCCAGAGCATCCTCCTGCTGGAAGAATGGATGAAGCTCTACCTGGTTTACCGCCGGAATTACATCAACGCTCTCGCAGAAATCTGCCAGACGGGCCGGGTAGAAGTTGCACACGCCGATGGCGCGGATCTTCCCCGCTTTATACGCCTCTTCCATTGCGCGGTATGCGCCGATGTAATCGCCCATAGGCTGATGGATGAGATACAGATCCAGGTAATCAAGTCCCTGATTGTCAAGGGACGTCTGAAGCGCCTTTTTTGCCGACTCGTAATCTGCGTCCTGCACCCAGAGCTTTGTTGTAATGAAAAGATCCTCTCGAGGCACGCCGCTCTTTCTGATGGCCTCTCCAACTGCTTTTTCATTCATATATGCAGCCGCTGTATCAATAAGACGGTATCCGCTCTCAATCGCGTCCAGAACAGCCTGCTCGCACTGAGCCGGATCCGGCACCTGAAAGACGCCGAACCCTTCCAGCGGCATTTCGATACCATTATTTAATGTTACATATTCCATGTCCAATTCCTCCTTAAAAACTGAGTTCCCTGTTTTCTTCTTTCCACGTCTTATTTTAGAACTTTTTCCACGGAATGTACAATGCCGGTTCATCAGAAAGCTATAACCTGGACGCATACTCAAGGCCGTTTACAGAAGCTCACTCTCCAGATCCTGAAGCATCACGTCAAGCGCTGTCACGCCGCCCTCGGCTGTATACCAAACCGCCGGATGCGCGAGGTAAACAATGTTGCCGTTTTTATAAGCGTCTGTTCCCATCACCAGCTCATTCTCCATGATCTCCTGGGCGAGCTGCGCGCCGTCTGTCCCGATGGCCGCGTCCCTGTCCATAACAAAAATGTAATCCGGATTTTTCTCCACAATGAATTCAAAAGAAGCCTCGTTTCCATGTGTTGCCGTATCAATATCAGAATCCACGCCGATATTCTCAAATCCGATCTCATTACCGATGATAGAGCAGCGTCCGTCATTGCCCAGCACATTGAAGCTGCCGCTCGTACACATTCCGACAATCGCTGTCTTCCCCTCGGCAAACTCCGCCAGCTTCTCGATCCTGCTGTCAAAGTCCGTCATCAGGCTGTCCACCTGATCTTCAAGGCCGAAAATAGCCGCGATCGTTGACGCGTTCGCGCGCACACTCTCCACCAGGCCCGCCTCAGTGTCTGTCGCGAGGTAAACAACCGGCGCAATCTCACTGAGCGCGTCGTAAGATGAGGACAGCCGTCCGCCGATAAAGATAATATCCGGCTCGCACTCCATCACAGCCTCCATGTCAGCCTCTTTAATGGTTCCCAGGTTTACAATCTCGTCATTCGTCACATAATCCTGAAGGTAATCTAAAGATGTAGACGCAGATCCTACAACCCTGTCCCCCAATCCCAGATTATCCAGGATATCCAGGCACGCCATATCAAGGATCGCGATACGCTCCGGATCATAGGGCACCTCCATATCTGTCAGTTCTCCCTCCGCGTTTCTGCTCTGGATAGTGACAGTGTCAGGCGTTTCCGCTTCCGTATCATTCTCTGTATTCCCCTCTGCCTCCGTCTGAGCGCCATCCGAGGCGTCTCCGGACGTACTGCCGCACGCGGCAAGTGAGAATACCATGGCTGCGGACAGCATCAGTGTTAAAATCCTTTTCTTCATAATAATTTCCTCCTGTATATTAATATCAGTAACAGTTCAGCACGCACCATTCGTAAAACCGTGCTGCATGCTAATAATATATAGACAATGGTTTTCCTTCGATCTCCAGTATCTCAAAGTCCACATGATAGATCTCCGAGAGATTTTCCTTTGTCATAACCTCCTCTACGGTTCCAAACTTCGCGATCCTCCCGTCCACGAACGCGCAGATATAGTCTGAATAAAACGCTGCATAGTTGATCTCGTGGAGCACAAGCACCACGGTCTTTCCCAGCTCATCACACAGCCTCCGCACGATCTTCATCATATTCGTGGCGTGATAGATGTCCAGGTTATTCGTCGGCTCATCCAGAAGCACATACTCCGTGTCCTGGGCAATGACCATGGCAATATACGCTCTCTGCCTCTGCCCGCCGGACAGCTCGTCGATAAACCGGTCCTCAAACTCTTCCAGCTCCATATACTCAATGGCTTTGTCAATCAGCTCCTCATCCTCTTCGTTCAGCCGTCCTCCCGAGTAGGGGAATCTTCCGAAAGCCACCAGCTCCCGTACAGTCAGCTTCATCTGGATATTATTCGTCTGGGTCAGGATCGCGAGCCGCTTTGCCAGTTCTTTGCTCTTCCATTTCGCGATGTCTTTCCCGTCGAAAGCCACCAGCCCCGCGTCCTGGGCAATCAGCCGGGATATCATCCCCATTACCGTGGATTTCCCGGCCCCGTTCGGCCCGATCAGGGAGAGGACTTTCCCTTTCGGTATTTCAAAGGATACGGAATCAACAACAGCCTTTCCGTCATATTTCTTTGTTAATTTCTCTATAATCATCTGTTACACTCTCCTGTTTGTCAGCAAAAGGTAAAGGAAATAAATCCCGCCTCCCACTGTAATGAACACACTGACAGGGATCGTGTAGGCAAACACATGCTCCACGAGAAGCTGCCCTCCGATCAGTACTGCCATCCCGAACAGCGCCGAGCCAAGGATGAGCTGGCCGTGCCGGTATGTTTTCAGAAGCTGGCGTGAGAGGTTCGCAATAATCAGGCCCAGAAATGAGATCGGACCGACCATAGCCGTCGCCACTGCGATACACAGCGTAACTCCGAGAAGGAGCCGGCGGATGCAGTTGTCGTAGTCTACTCCCAGATTGATGGCCTGTTCTTTGCCCAGCGTGATTACATTCAGAAGCGCCAGATCCCGCCGGAGCACAACGACCAGCGCCGCCAGTACGATCACAGAAAAAAGGATGATCTCTGAGTTAATATTGCTGAAACTTGCCACCAGTGTGTTGAGCAGGTTGTCATACTCATTTGGGTCCATCACTCTTGTCAGCGTTGTCTGGATGCTGGAGAAAAAGGAGGTCAGCACAGTTCCGATCAGCAGCACATAGAGCACGTTGTGCTTCGTCTTTCTGAACAGGTAGCTGTAGATCACTGTCGCCGTAATCCCCATCAGCACCAGATCCAGCGCAAAAGCAATATTGGCGTTCACCGCAAATACACTGGCAGAACCCGCCACGAACACCACAGCAGTATGGATCAGCGTGTAGAGAGAATTCATTCCCAGCAGACACGGCGTCACAATCGTATTATTGATGATGGACTGGAACACCAGGGACGCCCCGCCGATCGCAAAAGCTGTAATCATCATAACGATCAGCTTCGGCGTGCGGATCTTCATCGCATATGCAAAGAGCTTTTGATTTTCAAACTTCACATCCACAAGCATGTACGCGGCCGCCACGATCACCACGATCAGGGCCATGATCCAGAGCTTTCTTATATTCGCGCGGTATGCGCGGGCCGTGTGCCGTCTTTTTACGCTCATTTTTCTTCACCTCCGCCCACATGGGAGACTGCCGCCGCGCAGCCGGACGTGCCGGCGCCGCCCAGACGCACTGCTTTCCTGCCGTGCTGCAGCCGGTAAAGGAGAAGCGCAATAAAGATGATACTGCCGAGAATTCCGATGATCAGCTCTATCGGCAGCTCATAAGGCATGATCACCACTCTGCCGATCATATCGCACACAAGGACAAATATAGCTCCAAATAGTGCGGTGTCCACAAGCGTGCCGCGGATCTTATCCCCCTTGAACATGGCAACCACATTCGGCACGATCAGCCCGATATAGGAGATCGATCCAACGACGACCACAACCGACGCCGTAATCATCGCGGCGATGGTCAGTCCCATGATCAGCACAAAGTTGTAATGCACACCCAGATTCTTCGAAAAATCCTTTCCCATCCCCACGATGTTAAAATGGTTCGCGAACAGAAACGCAAGAATCACCAGCGGCACAACCAGCCACACAATCTCGTATCTGCCTTTTATTACAAGGGAGAAATGCCCTACCAGCCAGGTGGAAAGCGCCTGTGTCATCTCGTACTTGTACGCGAGGTAGTTTGTCACTCCTCCGATGACATTTCCGAACATAATCCCCACCAGGGGAACCATGACCACATCTTTAAACCGGATCCTCTGGATAAACCACACGAAAATCCACGTTCCCAGTATCGCCGTAATAAACGCGAATACTGCCCTCCCCCACAGCGTAGATCCCGGCATGAACAAAAGCGCCAGCAGGATGCCGAACTGAGCGGAGGAGATCGTCGCCCCTGTCGTCGGGGAGACAAACTTGTTCATGCAGAGCTGCTGCATGATCAGTCCCGCGACGCTCATTCCCACTCCCGTACACAGGATGGCGAGCAGCCGGGGCAGCCTTGAGAGAATAAAAATTTCCCACTGCCGCGCATCTCCGGTCATCAAAGACGCCGGTTCAATGTCAATCACACCGACAAACAGCGATGCTCCTGATAAAACAAACAGACACACTGCCAGGATCAGTGTCAAGAATCTTCCTTTTATGAAAATGTCCTCCTTTCATTTAGTTAGATAAATCTAACCAAGGTGTAAAAAAAAGCCACGCATACGGTATAACACAGTATGTGTGGCAAAACGACGCGCGTCCGTTAGCCATCGCTAACACGGCGTCAGTATATCATGCTGCTTTTCAAAAATGCAAGCATTTTCTTTCATACATTTTGAGAGAAATTCTCATTTTTATAAAACTGCATTTCCTTAAGCCGTGAAATTTGCTTAATCTGTGAAATCTCCTTACTCCGGGAGTCCCAGGCATCTCTTCAATGCCTGTACGTACATCTCTCCCATCCTGCTTAAGAATGTGTTCTTCCTCACAATGTACCCGATCTCCATGGTGCTGTTCCTGTTCTCTTCGTCGTCCTTAAACGGAACCGCCACAAAACGGTTTCCGTTTAAGTCCTCGCTGATAATCCCGGAACAAAGCGTATAGCCATTCAGCCCGACCATCAGATTCAGCATAGTCGCCCTGTCGTTTGCGCGGATAAGTCTGGGATATTCATTATCTCCCAGAATTTCCTCCGCAAGATAAAAGGAACTGTTATCGCCCTGCTCAAAGGCAAGACAGGGGTACTCCTCCAGCTGGGAAAAACTGATTGAAGTCTCACCCGCGAGAGGATGCCCCTTCCAGAGATATACATAAGCCTGGCAGTTAATCAGATGATAAAAGGTAAGCCCTGACGCGCGGAGCAGCTTCTCCAGGTTCTTGCGGTTAAAGTCGCTGAGGTACAACACTCCAATCTCACTTTTCATCGTGCTTACATCACGGATCACCTCCGCTGTCTTTGTCTCCCGGATCGCGAACTCATACTTTGACATGTCGAACTCTTTTGCCATATCAATGAAGGCTTTCACCGCAAAAGAATAATGCTGGGTTGACACGCCGAACTTCTTCTTCAGCGAGCCGTTCTTCCCATATTTCTCCAGGATCGCCTCATACTGGCCGCAGAGCTGTCTTGCATACGGGAGGAACTCCGCCCCGTCGCCGGTCAGCGTGACGCCTCTCCCGCTGCGGTGAAACAGCGTGATCCCCAGTTCCTTCTCCAGTTCTTGCAGCGCGCTGGTCAGGGAAGGCTGAGAGATATACAGCTGCTCCGCCGCCTTGTTGATGGAGCCTGTCTCTGCAATTGTGATAATGTAATTCAGCTGATTTAATGTCATACTTCCTGTGTCTCCTGATCTTTTGGTTATGCTTTTTACAGGCTGTCAATCCGCCTTTTCAGCTCATCTGCCGAAAACTTCTGGACTTCTTATCCATCCAGTTCAAATCCGCCTTCGTGTATGGCACGGCCGGCTTTATCTCATAGAGATCCGCTCCTGCTGCCTGCGCCAGTTTCTCTGCTGCGCGCTTTGTTGTGCCGCTTGCCGAAAAATATGCTGTCAGTGTCCTGCTCATAATAACCGTCTCCTTTTCATTTTTGTTATTACTATGATTATAGTTCCTGCAGCGCCTCCTGTCTAATACTTAGACCTCATTTATTGTTATGCCTTTTTCGCATGGCACTCATCTCATCAGAAACGAACCGTTGCTAAATTTTACTGATTATTTTATGATTTTATAAAAAATTTCTCTAAATTTCACTAAAATATTATTTTTTATTGATTTAGTTCTTGATTTTTAGATTCCTTTCTGCTATCCTATCGGCATGACAAAGGCGTCTGACATTGAGGCAACCCCTCTCTGATCAGGCGCCTTTTCTGTTATCGCCGGAAGGTCATCCTTCCTTCCTGTGATACATACCCCGGGGATTTCAAATTAGAATAAAAGGAAACGGGAGGTATTTTTATGGATACAGGAAACACTGGATTTATCATGATATGCGCGGCGCTCGTATTTATTATGACGCCCGGGCTGGCCTTTTTCTACGGCGGCCTTGTCAGAAGGAAAAATGTTGTCAATACTATGATGGCCTGTGTGGCGATTATGGGACTCTCAGTATTTATGTGGACACTCTTTGGCTATTCTCTCGCCTTCGGAAGCGACCACGCCGGCATTATCGGCGGCTTTGACTGGCTCGCGTTAAACGGTGTGGGCTGGGAGGCAGGCCCATATTCCGACAGCATTCCGCATCTTGTCTACGCCGGATTTCAGATGATGTTTGCAATGATTACTCCGGCGCTGATCACAGGAGCTGTTGTCGGAAGGATGAAGTTTAAAGCACTTTTCGCTTTTATCGCGCTCTGGTCAGTTATCGTGTATTACCCGATGGCCCACATGGTATGGGGACAGGGAGGTTTCCTGGCGTCCATCGGCTCCGTTGACTTTGCCGGCGGCAATGTGGTGCATATCAGCTCGGGTGTAAGCGGACTTGTCCTCGCAATCTATCTCGGCAGAAGACGCGGCTACGAGAAAACCTCATACCGCATTCACAATATTCCTTTTGTTGTTCTCGGAGCCTCTCTTCTGTGGTTTGGCTGGTACGGATTCAACGCAGGAAGCGCTCTCGCAGCAGACGGCCTTGCAGCTCACGCATTTATGACTACCTCTATCTCTGCGGCAACCGCACTCCTGTCCTGGATGCTCATTGATACAATCAAGGACGGAAAGCCAACGCTGGTAGGCGCTTCCACCGGCCTTGTCGTCGGACTCGTGGCGATCACACCGGGAGCCGGCTTTGTTCCGATCTGGTCCTCCTTCATCATCGGAGCCTTAGTCAGCCCGATCTGCTACTTTATGATGAACCTGCTGAAACATAAATTAAAAGTAGACGATGCCCTTGACGCATTCGGCTGCCATGGAATCGGCGGTATCTGGGGAGGAATCGCAACCGGACTGTTCGCTCAGAGTTCCATCAACTCCGTTGCTCAGTGGGATGGACTGATGTTCGGCGAAATGCGGCTCTTCACAGCGCAGATCATCAGCATCATCGTGACAATCGCCGTAGCTGTTGTCGGTACTCTGATCTGTATCGGCATCATCCGGATCTTCACAAAACTCCGCGTAGAGGAGAAGGATGAGAGAACCGGACTTGACCTGTCACAGCACGGTGAGAACGCTTATCCGTCCTTCAACGGTTTTGACTAATTATAAGGAGGAATATAATTTATGCTGATCAAAATAGAAGCAATCGTCAGAGAAGAAAAATACGAGGAAGTAAAAGAAGCGCTCAGCAAAATCCAGGTCAATGGAATTACAGTATCTCAGATCATGGGCTACGGCACACAGCGCGGATACAAAGAGATCATCCGCGGATCGGAAGTGGATATCTTCCTGCAGCCCAAGATCAAGTTTGAGATTGTTGTCTCATCGGAAGAGTGGGAGAAAAAAGTCATTGACGCGATCCAGGAAAGCGCCTACACCGGCGAAGTCGGAGACGGAAAGATCTTCAGCTATGAGATCCGCAGCGCTCTTCGGATCCGCACCAAAGAGACTGGTTATTATGCAATACAGTCTGAGTTTTAAGTGACAGTTCAGTTATCTGTCATCAGTCAGACGGGTCTGAACTGATACAAAGCAGCTATTCGATATATCTCATCCAGAAAAAGCAGGCGGGAAGCCTGCTTTTTCCACATCCCCGAAAGACATATGCAGCCTATTGTGCATCGTCGATTACTTTTCCCGGATTCAAAATCCCATCCGGGTCAAATACCCGCTTTATCCCCCGCATAAGACGGATCATATTCTCTCCGGCCTGTTCTTTAAAATATGTTTTTTTGGCGTATCCTATGCCATGCTCACCTGATACAGCGCCTCCGAGTTCATCTGCTTTTTTATACATCTTTTTGAAAATGCCGCTGCATTTTGTGTTCCATTCTTCTTCTCCTAATTCATCCCTGCAGATGTAAATATGGAGGTTTCCGTCTCCCGCATGTCCGAAACCAGGTATTCTTATCCGGAATTCATGAGCCAGTTTATGTACATGCAAAATAAACTCCTCTACTTTATCTCTCGGGACAACCACATCACATTCGTCCATTTCTGTCGTAGATGCTTTGATTGCCTCCAGAAAGGCTCCTCTGGCAGACCACACGGACTCTTTTCTTTCATCCGTATCTATAAGAAGGACATCCCTTGCTCCATGCTCAAGGCAGTATCCCGCTGTTTTACGACATTCTTCCTCGATCTGGATCTTAGAATTCCCATCGTAAGTCAGCAGGAGATACGCCGGGCTTGCAGTATCCGGAAACCTTTTTCCCAGATAATCCTCCGCAAAAGAAATCACTTCTTTTTCCATAAACTCTATAGCAGCAGGGTTCCCTTTTAATTTTAAAATCTCCGGCACTGCATGAACCGCCTCACCGACAGAATTATATGGAATAAGCAGGCTGACGCTTTTTTCAGGAAGCGGAAGAAGTTTTAACACAGCTTTGGTAATCACAGCCAAAGTTCCCTCCGAGCCTATGATTAAGTCTTTCAGATCATAACCTGAACTGTTTTTGACGATTTTCCCTCCCATTGTTTCTATCTCTCCATTTGGCAGAACAACTGTGAGCCCCCTCACGAAATCTCTTGTCACGCCATACTTTACTGCACGCATACCTCCTGCGTTTGTACTGATATTTCCCCCGATTGTAGCCGACTTTTCTCCCGGATCCGGAGGATAAAAAAATCCACGTTCTTCTACATACTGAGACAGTTCCATAAGAAGCACTCCAGGCTCCACTGTCACCGTCATGTTTTCTTCATCCAGCTCCAGGATCCTATTCATCGCTGTAGTCTCCAGCATTATTCCACCGCATACCGCTACAGACGCTCCCACAAGTCCTGTTCCGGCGCCTCGTACAACCACCGGTATTTTCTCTACGTATGCATATTTCATAATTCGTGAGATTTCCTGTTCTGAAGCAGCCTGTATCAGTACCTCCGGACTGCTTTTCACGCCTCCCAGTTCATCATGACTATAGTCTTCACTAATCTCATTGCCGACCTGGATTCTTTCCGGCTCTACCAGACTTCTGAGGTATTCGATATGTCCTGCATCCATATGTTTTCTCATCATTTGCCACCACCTCCTAACAGGGATATTAATTCGGGCACAATTTCATAAAGGTCACCGACAAAACCGTAATGAGCCACATCGAATATCGCGGCATTTCTATCCTTATTTACTGCTATAATGCAATCTGCTCCTTTCATGCCCGCCGCAAACTGTACTGCTCCTGATATTCCCAGCGTTATAATAAGTTTCGGCTTCACCGTTCTCCCGCTCAGTCCGATCTGCCTCCTGGCGTCAAACCGCCCTGCTTCAACGAGAGGCCGTGTACAGGCCATCTGCGCATGCAGAATTTCTGCCAGATCTTCCGCCAGATTCATCCCTTTCTTATCATGTATTCCTCTCCCTGCCGCAACGATTACTTCTGCTTCGCTAATATCAATCTGACCTGGTTTTTTCGTCTTGCGCAGAAGACGGATGCCTGTTCTGATTCTTTCATCTTGTATCTTGCGCAGTATAAATTTTCCACATGGTTTACTATGTCTTAATGCCTTCGGAAAAACTTTATACCGCACAGTGCAGCACTGTGGTCTTACATTAGGAGTTACAATCTGTGCCATTATATTGCCGCCAAAGGCAGGACGGATCTGTACGAGGTCTGAATTCTCCTTCATCAAAAGCGCGGTGCAGTCAGCAGTAAGTCCCGTCCGGAATCTTGCCGCAGCTCTGGGAGCCAAAGATCTTCCTTTTATTGTAGCGCCGAACATTATTACCGCAGGACGGACTTCTTCTAAAAAGTCTTCTAATACATCCGTATAGGGAACCGGTGAAAATTCTTCCAGGTTTTCACTTTCATAATAGTAAGTCGCATCTGCCCCATAATGCATAAGCTCTTTCACTGCCTTCTCCATCGCATTTCCTATTACAACTGCATATACCGGCTGCGATACGACTGCCGCCAGCTCTTTTGCCTTTCCCAGGAGTTCATATGCAACAGGATGTATCACTCCCTCTTCCTGCTCCGCAAATACTGCTATTCCTTTCCAGCTGCTTTTGTCAATCTCTTTTTCTGCAGTCTCCTCCCAGGTAATCACACCGGGGATTCCTTTTTTCACACATAGTCTGCACATTTTACATCCGGCGTCCACTTCCAGGACATTCCCATCATAAGAGATCGCATGAAAAGGACATATTTCACACATTTTCTCTGCAATTTCTCTGGTAACTAATTCTTGGTGTATCTCTAATCTGCCCATTATCAGATCCTCCTACACAAATTTTTGTTCCGTCAGTATTTCCTTAAACTTGGCCGCTATCTGTCCTGCATTTCCTTCAAACATCTGCTTTGTTTCCTTTTTTTCAGGCGGAAATATTCTTTCAACCTGCGTAGGTGAGCCTGTAAGCCCATAATGATTTGTATCCGTATCCGGCAGGTCCCGCAGTTCCAGCTTTATAATTTCAATCTGCTTTTCAGTTAAAGCTCTTTTCAGGGAGGGAAGTCTTGGTGTATTCGCGTTCTTCTCCACTGTAATCAGACATGGCAGAGGTATTTCCAGCTTTCTTACACAGTCATCCTGATTTTCCAGTACAACAAGTCTGCCGCCTTCTTTCCTTTCTATCTCCAGCACATTACTGATATGTTCTATCTGAAGGAACTCCGCGGCTTCCGGGCCTGTCTGCGCTGTGTCGCCATCTGTAGTCTGTTTCCCGCATATAATCAAGTCATAATCTCCCATTTTCCGGATTCCCTGTACAATTGTATAGCTGGTTGCCGCAACATCCGCCCCTGCGAAATTACGGTCACTGAGGAGAATTCCTCTGTCAGCTCCCATCCAGACCGCTTCTACGAGTACGGCCTCAGCCTGGGAAGGTCCCATGGTAAGAACATCAACATTTCCGCCATATTTTTCTCTTATTTTCAGTCCCTCTTCAATCGCGAACAAATCAAATGGATTCATTTTTGTCTCAGCAGTATCCCGTTTCAGCACTCCTGTTTTTTCGTCCACATCTACCTTCGCAGTTCCGGGTACCTGTTTTATGCAAACCAATATCCTCATTTTTCCTCCTATAGAAAAACACCTCCGCTCATCTTCTGATGCCGGGGGTGTTTTTTATTCTTGATTTCTTTAATACATTTTGTCAATAATGGACTGGGCTGTCTTTTGATTATTTTTGTAGCTGTCGTCATAATTTTTCCTATAATACTCTATGTAAAGCACTTCCATAATGTACATCTGACTGATGACTGCTGTCGTTGAACCGCCCTGGAGGGGGCCTTCATTGGCCCCGCAGAGGAGAACAACATCCGCATGGTTTGTCAGCGGGGATTTCGCGAACCTGGTAATCCCTGCCACATAAGCGCCCACCTGCTTTGCAGTCTTCGCAATCAGTATAGAGTCCTTTGTAGAGCCCGAATACGAGAGTACAATTGCCACGTCACTTTCTCTGAGCGTCGATGCAACCATAGTCTGCATATGCGAATCTGTATAGCAGTAAATTTTATCCGCGATACGCAGAAATTTATTCGCGCACATCATAGCCATAATCTGGCTGGCACCTACTCCAAAGAAAAAAATCCGTTCTGCTTCACTCATCCTCTGCACAAGAAGCTCCACTTTATCTGAATCCAGCAGAACCCTGGTTTCCTTGAGCACGTTAATATTGGAATTAAGCAGTTTATCCGCCATATCCGAAAATGTATCCTCCATAGATACATTTTTAGTCATGACATCCTGACCTTTTTCTTTGTCTTCGCTCTGTATATTCATTGACAGCTGTATCTTAAACTCCTGATATCCCTGGAGCTTCATACTCTTGCAAAAACGAAATACTGTGGTTTCACCTACACTGCAGGCGTCAGCAAGGTCAGTAATTGACATAAACAGCACTTCCTGCGCATGTTCAAGTATGAAATCCGCAACTTTTTTTTCTGCTTTCGTAAAATGTGGATACGCAGAACGAAGCCGCATTATAAAATTGTCCTGACCCATAAAACCTGTCCTCCCCGCATATAAATCGAATCTGCTTATAAAATATCGGAAGCAGTTTCTTTCACTTTTTTCTCAGCCAGATAAGCCGCGCCCCACAATCCGGCCCTGTTTTCAAGGGCTGCAGGACAGATCCGCACACTGGAAAAGCTTGGCATGATCCTGCTTAAAACCTTCCCTCTGACCGTTTCAACAACATACTGCTGCTTCATAACCCCTCCGCCAAGAATAACACACTTCGGATTAAAAATATGAATCAGCGTTACAAGCCCGTGCACGATCTCATTGATCCATTCATCAATTATCCGGCGTACTTCTGCCTGGTCAAAACTGAGAAATATCTGACGTCCGTCTGTCAAATCCGGCCGCACTTCCTGTATCCTTCTGACCAAAGCTTTTGTAGAAGCATAATTTTCATAGCAGCCGCTTATTCTGCGTCCGGCCTCCACCTGTTCTCCATGGATAATCATACTCCCGAATTCACCGGCTGACCCGGAAAAGCCTCTGTACAATTTCCCGCCGAGTACAATCGCCCCGCCTATACCTGTACCATATGTAAGACACAGATAATCCGTCTCCTCCCGGCCTGCGCCAAAATGGCCCTCACCCAGAGCTGCTGCATTCACATCATTTTCAACGGCTGCCGGCACTTTAAACCGTTCACTTATAATTTTTCCAAGCTGTGTTCCTGTATAGCCGGGCAGATTATCATTGGCGTGTATAATTGTACCCGTCTCTGTGTCCACCTGCCCGGCTGTACTGATCCCGATTCCGTTACACTGCCCTTTTGACTGAATGATGCCGCATATATTTGAAACAATGTGCTGTCCGCCCTTTCCGGCCTCAGTAGCATACTCTTCCAGCCCGTCCAGATGACCGTCGCACCAGACCGCTGATTTAATGGAAGTACCTCCGATATCCAGTACCGTTAACCTCATATTTTATTTTAACTCCTAATCTGAAAGCAATACAACATTTTTTGGTATATTTTTCCACTAACTCTGAAGTACCTGTACGAATTTTTTTGTAATATCCATCGGTCTTGTAATCGCAGTCCCGACAACAGCCGCCCACACCCCTGCATCCAGCACATGGCGTAACTGCTCGGGCGTCCATATACCTCCTTCCGCTATAACAGGTTTTTCAGCATTTTTTGCCAGCTCTTTCATCAATACAATATTAGGAAGCGATACATCTTTCGTATATGAAGTATATCCACTCAGCGTAGTTCCGACAATGTCAAATCCAAGTTCGTCCGCCCGCAGCCCTTCTTCCAGGGTAGAGCAGTCAGCCATAAACAGCTGATTGGGATATTTGTCTCTCACCTCCTGAAAAAAATCCTTTAGTTCCCTTCCTCCCGGCCGTTTTCTGTTTGTTGCGTCCATTGCCAGAATATCCGGTTTTATTGCCATCAGTTCATCTACTTCCTGCATTGTCGGCGTAATCATCACATCGGATCCGGTATATTTTCTCTTGATTATACCGATAATCGGAAGCTTAACTTCTTCCCGTATTTTCAGAATATCGGACACCGAATTTGCTCTGATCCCGGCTGCCCCGCCGCGCATTGCAGCCACAGCCATTCTCTGCATAATATAGGAGCTGTGAAGCGGTTCATCTTCCAAAGCCTGGCAGGACACGATCAGTTTCCCTTTTATCCTGGATAAAGTCTCATTTCCCATTCGAGTCCTCCTTTCATTTACGCAAAATTTCAATTGTATTTGATCTTATCTAAGGCACTCTTCAGGCGTTCTGTATCTGTCACCTCCGTATTTTCTTTCAAATATGAGATAAGTTTGTCATAACCGGATTCATTACACTCAAAATGAATATCCTTTAAGTTCACAGGCATCTCAAAGTGTTCCATAAAATCTGTCAGTTTTCCGATTTCATGCGGATCATCTCCGTTGTAATGCATCTGCATAATCAGGCCCACTCCTACAATCTCCCCATGCAGGATATCTTTGGATTCAGCCGGGAACTCTCTTCTGACAAAATCATATAGTCCGTGTGCCAGAGCCAGCTGGCCGCTTCCGGAAGAAAACCCGCTCACAATCGATGTGTGAATAAGATTCGTTACAATCATATCCCTTACTCTGGATGAGCTTTCAAGATGATCTGCCATCTCTAATCCTTCTCCCATGATAAAATCCCATATTATTTTTGAATTTTCATAACAGATGTATTTATCCAGTCCACAGTCTCTATAATCGTGTATATCCAGATTATGTATCACTTCCGGAAGCTTTGCCAGAGAGTCAACCATCCCGGCTGCCCACAGCCTTTTTGGAGCATGGCGGATAATTTCTGTATCAGCGAGCACAACGTCTACTTCACGGTGCATCGGGACCGAACCGTCCGCCCTTCCTTCATCCGTATACATAATGCAAACTGCCGAACTTGCAACACATGTCGCGACTGATGTAGGCACAGTTATAATCGGACAGTCCGCAAATGCAGCGGTACACTTGGCCAGATCAATGCATTTCCCTCCGCCGACGCCGATCACAAGGTCACAATGCTCTTCTTTGAATATATCCGCATACTTTCTTGCCCAGTTTTTTGAGCATGCTCCTGTATGTCTGAACACAGGCCCTAATGACTCCAGATCTGTCAGGGCATTTACTCTGTCAATTGAAGAAGGACCTCCGATAATCAGCGCTTTTGCGCCAAAATAACGCATCTCCTCTCTGAGCTGTCCGATTACGTTCTCACCTACAATAAATCTGCCTGTACCGACCTTTAATTCATCTGCCATGTATATCACCTCTTTTTCTTTATTATTTTACCGAGCCGGCTGTCAATCCCTGCACCAGGTATTTCTGTGCACAGAGGTAAATAACGATAGCCGGAATGATTGCGAGCAGTGTTCCCGTCATCACCATTTCCCACGGCGTCTGATTATCTATCATACGCGAAATACCTACTGTAAGAGGGGTCTTCGACGGATCCCTGGTGAGAATTAAGGGATAGAGATACTGTCCCCATCCCGTGAAAAATGAAAGGGCAAATGTCGTCGCAATCCCGGGAGTGGAAAGCGGCACAATAATCCTGAATAAGATCCCCACCCTGGAGCATCCGTCAATTGCCGCCGCTTCTTCCAGCGCAACCGGAATCCCGTCAAAGAAGCTTCTCAGCAGCAAAATCGGAAACGCCATTGATGTAGCCAGTACGGCGATAATCACTCCGATATATGTATCATAAAGCCCGATCCTGTTCAGCGTCATGAAAATCGGAATCGCGATAACAACCTGCGGAATTACCTGTGTAATGAATATGATAAAAGAATAGAACGTCTTCCCTTTAAACGCATACCGCGAAAGAGCATATGCGGCAAATGTCGCAAGCAGTACATTTATCAGTGATGTTCCGACAGCATAAATGACCGTTGCCTTAAAATATCCCGTCAGGTTCACTCTCGACCAGATATCAATATAATTCTGATAGTACATATCTACAGGCCAGAGAAAAGTTTTTCCAAGATTCTCATATTTTGTAAGAGAAGCCACAAATGCTGTGTAAATAGGGATCAGAGTGAACACGCACCATATGATCACAAATATCATCCGTCCGGTAAGCACAAGCCTTTTTTTCTTTTTCATACTCACGCGTCCTCTACCATCCTTTCGTTTTTGAACTTAATAAATCCTATAATTCCCACGATTATAAATACCAGTATTGCAATTGCGCAGGACGTCCCGAGATCATAGTCAATAAACGCCTTATTGTATATCTCAATTGCCACAAGCTGCGTCTGCCGTGCCGGGCCTCCTGCAGTCATGATATATACCGTGTCAAAAATCTGTATCGTCCAGGCAGTAATGATCAGAGTAGCCGTCATCAGCACCGGCCTTAAGTAAGGAAGAGTAATATAGCGGGACTTCTGGATGGCCGATGCACCGTCCAGTTCGATTGCCTCCTCAATATCAGAGGGAATCGTCTGGAGCACTGCCATTAATGATATAATCATAAATGGCGTCCCCTGCCAGATTCGCACCATAATAACCGTCGGAAGCGCTGTTCCGTCTGACAGGAAACTGATCGGTGAAGAGATCAGATTTAACTTTGTTAAAAGCTGATTGATGAATCCAAACTGTGAATTCAGCACCCAGCTCCACATGGATGCGGCGAATGCATGTGGGACAATCCATGGAATAATTACAATCGAACGGAAAAGCCCTCTCAGCGGCATCGGTTTATTCAATGCCAGCGCAACAAGCATCCCACACACTACAATACCTGTCACGCCGCACACCACATAAACGGCGGTCACACCTAAAGATTTCAGAAATCTGGGTGTTGTCAGATACTCAAAATTTTCAAATGAATTCCATTCCTTAAAACCTTCAATAATATTAGAATCCCCCAGTGAAAACTTAAAAACATTAAAAAGGGGCACTGCCAATACAAAGATAAACAGGATTATAGTCGGTAAAATAAATAGATACGGCTCTATTCTGCGGCTTCCTTTCTGTTTCATGTTCCACCTTCTTTCCCGCATACGTCACATAGCCGGGGATGGCGCCGATGTACGTGCTTTGTATACCGGCGCCATCCTGCCTGTTTCTTTTATTCGTTATAGATTTCTTCGTGCCCTGCTATAATGTTGTCCAGTGTAGTTTCCGCATCCTGGTTATTCATCATCAGAAGCTGAAGCTGCTCTCCTGTTAAGTTCCACAACGAATTCGTCTTCGGGCATACTCCTTCCGGCACACTGTCTTCTACAGATTTAATGATTGTCCCCCAGTAAGGGTCACTTGTATCATACGTCTCCGCCTCTGATTTAAGGATCGGAATAGAGCCATAAGTGCTGTGTGCCTTCTGATTGTCTGTATTCATCAGATACCGCAGGAATGTCCATGCTTCTTCCTTGTGCTCAGAATTTGTCGGGATGAAAAATCCTCCTACATTAACTGCTGACATCTGCTTTCCGCTTGCTCCCGCCGGAATCTGTGCTACTCTGAACTGCCCGCTGTCCAGGCCATCCTGAATCTGATTCGCCATGTTCACCGCATCCAGGGCCATGCCTACTGTTCCGTCCCTGAGCATTGTCCTGATGTCAAATCTTGAAGTTTCTTCCACCGCTCCCTGTGAATACTGCGTCAGTTCCTGGATAAATTCCAATGTATCAATTGCAGCCTGTCTGTTTTCATCATATTCATATGTATATCTCTCGCCATCCCATGTCTCGCCGCCGATTTCGCTTGCGAACAGTGATTCAAAGAAGAAGGATGTCTCGCCGCCGCTCGGCATACCATACATTGCAATCCCTGCCGCATCTGTATTCTCACTGATCGCCTTCGCAGCCGCAAGGAACTCGTCCCAGGTAGCCGGCGGATTATCCGGGTCTAGTCCCGCCTGTTCAAACAGCTCTGTGTTGTACCAGTATAAAAGTGTCAGCGCTCCGCAGGGGATCATATACTGTTTGCCGTCATACTGCCCCGCTTCCAGCAGTGAAGGGTAAATATCCTCCTTCAGTTCATCATCCATATATGAAGTAAGGTCTTCTATAAGCCCCTTATCCGCCATATCAAAAATTGATACCGGCAGATGATACATAACATCCGGAAGAGTCTGCGATGAAGCCATTACCTGGAGTGTCGTCTCAGCATCAGACCATCCCAGATCCTGCATATCAACCTTAATATTAGGATATTCCTCTTCAAAAGACTCGATAATAGGATCAAAAATCTCATGAAGCACTTCCGGTGTTCCTGTTCTCATAAATGTGATTGTAACGGTTTCTTCTTCTGCAGATGAAGCCTGATCTGCTCCAGAATCACCGCTGTCTGATCCACACGCCGCTGCCATTACCGTTACCATACCTGCTGCCAGCAGACAGCTCAACATCTTTCTCCAGCTTATCTTTTTCATATACATTTTCTCCTTCCGTAAAATCAGATAACGCCAATCTGTTTCGCGACTTCTCTTGCCTCTGCTTTTTCATCCTCTGTCAGCGGAACAACCGGTATCCTTGCGTATCCGCCGCATGATCCTGCCAGATCTGCCATATATTTCAGCAGAGCGATTACCTTATACTCTCCTCCCATACCGGAATACTTCACTGCCAGATCCATATATGGAATCATTGTATCTCTTATTCTCTTAGCCTCTGCATAGTCTCCGGAAGAACGGGCATTCCAAATCGCTACACTCCTGTCCGGAACAATATTCGACATACTTGAGATAAATCCTGCAGTACCAGCCAATGCTGCAAAGGGCTCCAGGAATTCCCCGTGCCCATTCACTACTGACACCTTGTCTCCGATTTCCTGCACAACGCGGGTCATCTTATAGAATGCCGGAGTACATTCCTTCATTCCCACAATATTGGGCAGTTCTTTTAATCTTTTCAATACGGAAACCGGGCAGTCAACATTCATGACTTCAAAGTTGTTGTATAACAAAATCCCGAGATCTGTATTCTCAGAAAGCTTTTTATAAAATGAATAAATGCAGTTTTCATCCTTAGGCGGATAGTAATAGGGTGAAAGGGCCATAACTCCCGATGCGCCGTGATCCTGTGCATGCTGAGCCAGTTCGATGGATTCATTTACATTCGTACTGTTACATCCCTGAATAATCGGAATGGCATCCCCAATGGTATCTGCAACCATCTCCAAAATCATTTTCCGCTCTTCCGTTGCCATAGCGCCACATTCCCCGGTGCTTCCGCAAATTACAATCACGGAATTCGTATGATTCAATCCGCCTTCCAGCAGGAATTTAAGGTTCTTCTCATAGCCGGCCGCATCAAATTCCCCGTTCTCTTTAAATGGCGTAATGCTGATTATGGTAATTCCCTTCAAATGTTCCCGCAGTTCTTCTGGTTTCATCATTTTAAGCATTCCTCCTTTTTTTGTAACAGTTCAGATGCACCGTGGGCTGAACTGTTACCTTTTTCTTTTCTGTTATTCCTGTTGATTTCATCATATCATCCTGAATCTAAAATTCAATACTTTTTAGAAAAATTTTTCTTTTTTGTTATTTATATATAAAAAATTTTTTCTTTTTTGTATAGTTTTCCCTAGAACGGTTTCCCATTAAGTTCAACAGATATTTAGATAATAACTCTTTCCGTCAAAATGTGTACGGAAGCGGCCGCATCAGATCCCAGTACCATCCCCCTGCCAGACTATACTCCCGTATGAGCTCCCACTTTGCCGTAATGCTCCGGCTGTCCTCAAACCACACCGCATGCTCCATCCCATTTTTTCTGTAGGTGAACCATGGAGCCTGGGATCGCCCGGCATACTGAACGTCCGCGCCGTTCTGGGCGGCAAGAGCCACGGCTTCCGGGTTTCCTATCGTTCTTGCCCGGGTGATTCCCTTCTCATATGGCAGTGTCCAGTCGTACCCGTAATTTGGAATTCCCAGTATGATTTTCTCCGGTGGGATGGCAGTTACCGCATATTCTATCACCTGACGAACCTTGTCAAGAGGTGCGACTGCCATTGGCGGACTATAAGTGTAGCCCCAGTCATATGTCATAAGGAACACATAATCTGTATTTTCTCCCAGCATCCTGTAATCAATTCCCTCGACAAGCAGCCCTTTCTGCCGCTCAGAATTCTTCGCAGCCGCGGAGGCAGACACTCTGCAGCCTCTTTCATTCAGCTTTCTTCTCATGTGCCCCGCAAACTCCGCATACTGTCCCCGGTTTCCCGGAGGAATGTATTCAAAATTAATATTTACTCCTGCGTATCCTTGCTTTTCCACCATATCTGTCACCTGTATAATAATTTTATCCTGGATTACTCGGTTTTCTGTCACAGCTTTTACGAGCTGGCCGTTAAACGCTCCGCCTGAAAATGGTGTCAGCACCATAACAGACTGTACACCATATCTCCGGGCCGTCTCAACCATCCATACTTCATCCTGAATCGGCGGGATCAGATCCCCTTCGAAATTGAAACCATATGATAAAATAAGCAGTTCTGTCAGCGCCGGAAGAGCCTGTTCCAGGACAACCGGTTCAATCCATGGATAAGCATACCCTCCAACGTGCATCCCTGCTGAAAGTTCTCGTTTTCTATTTCCCTTTCCAATATGCCCCAAATAATCACCCCCATGCAGAAAGCCTATGCCTCTCCATGGGGGTTTATGTCATTCCTTTCGTATTTACGCGAACTGACTGTTATACAGATCCGCATATGCTCCGTTCATCCGAAGGAGGTCCCGGTGATTCCCTTTCTCAATGATATTTCCGTCCTGCATCACCAGAATCAGATCCGCGTCCACAATCGTGGACAGCCGGTGGGCAATCACAAAACTGGTCCGATTCTTCATCAGCGCGTTCATAGCCCTGCTGATCTCCATCTCTGTACGGGTGTCCACGCTCGATGTGGCCTCATCCAGTATTAGTACAGCCGGATCGCAGAGCATCACTCTGGCAATCGTCAGGAGCTGTCTCTGCCCTGCGGAGATCGTTTCTGCATCGCCGCTGAGCCTTGTATCATATCCTTTCGGAAGAGTACGGATAAAGAAATCCGCCCGGGCCGCCTTTGCCGCCGCAATGATCTCTTCTCTGGAAGCGTCCGGCCTTCCGTATGCGATATTCTCAGCAACCGTTCCGTCAAAAAGCCAGGTATCCTGCAGCACCATTCCAAAGTTTTCCCTGAGTCCGCCATAGGTCATAGCAGATGTATCCGCGCCGTCCAGCCGGATCTGTCCGCCGTTCACCTCATAGAAACGCATCAGGAGATTAATCAGCGTTGTCTTGCCTGCTCCGGTACTGCCCACAACAGCAATCTTTTCGCCCGGTTTTACAGAAAAGCTGATATTTTCCATGAGGATTTTCTCCGGCGTATACCCAAAGCATACATTTTTAAACTCAACCTGTCCCTCAGTACGCTCTACAACAGCCGGACTCTCCGGATCTTTTCTGATCTCCTTTTCATCCAGCAGTTCAAAGATTCTCTCCACAGAAGCGATGGACGACTGAAGCGAGTTTATCATATATGCCGCCTCTGTCAGCGGTTCCGACGCCTGATATACATACTGGAAAAACGCCTGGAATACACCCACGCTCAGCACTCCGTCCAGAAGCAGCTTCCCGGCCGCCACCGCGATCACAGCCTGGCCCAGACGGTTTACAAGGCGGATAAACGGATTGACCGCATTCATCAAAAAGTCCGCTTTCCGGGAAGTTTCTGCCAGTTCTTCCACTGCCTCCCTCATATCCTTTCTGCTGTTCTCCTCCTGGTTGAATGCTTTGATCACGGTCCGGCCGCTGTAGGACTCTTCCACCTGCGCTGTCACACGGCTTGCCGCCTGCTGCCTGCGCATGGCATACTGGAGCGTCTTTGCCGCAAACAGCCTTGTAGACACAAGAGACAACATAGTAAAAGCCAGAAAAATCAGTGTAAGCCCCGCATGAAACCGGAACATCATAATCAAAGATCCGATTACCATTCCCACTGCGGTAAACAGCTTCAAAAGCCCTGTCTGCAGCACCTCTGACATTTTATCCAGATCATTTGTAGCACGGCTTAATACCTCACCGGTTTTATGGCTGTCAAAATAGGAAAGCGGCAGCCGGTTTAACTTCCTGCCAATCCGGCTTCTCAGCTCCAGGCTCAGACGTTCCGCAAATCCGGCCATCAGGAAGCTCTGGAACGTATACAGAATCCCAGTAACTGTATAGATAAGAAGCAGCACCATAATCTGCTCTCCTCCCTGCTCCCATGTGACGTGAAATTGAGCGCCGTTTTCCACAGCTTCCCGGATCCTGCGCCACAGCAGATCAACGATCTGAGCGCTGTACACAGGCGCCGCCACAGAAAGAATCGTATAGAAAATAACCGATACAAACACGATCACCAGTCGGATACGTTCCCGCCCCATAATTCTCCACAGGCGCAGGATCGCTTTCACCGGATTCATCGGCACGGAAAATTCTTCTGCACCTTCATATACTGCACTTTCATTTTCAGACATTTGCTTTCCCTCCCTTCATCTGGGACTGCGCGATCTCCCGGTACACCGGACAGTTTGCCATAAGTTCCCCATGGGTGCCGCATCCCACAATCCTGCCTTCATCCAGAACAAGGATCTGATCCGCGTCAAGTATCGTATTAATCCGCTGCGCAATGATCAAAACAGCCGCGTCCGCCACTTCCTTTTTCAAAGCTCTCCTCAGAGCCGCATCCGTTTTAAAATCAAGAGCGGAAAAACTGTCGTCAAAGATATATAAGTCAGCTTTCTTCATAAGAGCTCTTGCGATAGACAGCCGCTGCTTCTGTCCGCCGGAGAAATTAGTCCCTCCCTGGGATACATGGGCGTCCAGCCCATTGGACAGTCCGCTCACAAAGTCCGCCTGAGCTGTTTTCAGGACCCGGCGCATCTCGTCCTCCCCGGCCTGCTCGTTCCCCTGGCGCAGATTTTCCGCGATTGTACCGGAGAACAGCCATGCTTTCTGCGGCACATAAGCAATGTGACTGCGCAGCTCTTTTTGAGAAATGTCCCTTACATCAGTTCCATTTACTCTTACCGCCCCCTCTGTCACATCATAAAAGCGCAGGATCAGCTTCGCAATCGTTGATTTTCCGCTTCCGGTTCCGCCGATCACTGCCGTTGTCTGCCCCTGCCTGCACACAAAGTCCAGACCTGACAGCGCGTACTCATCCGCATCAGGGAAGCGGAAGGATACGTTCTGAAAACATACTGTTTCCTTCCCCACCGCCTTCTCTGCACGCTCTGATCCACTTTGCGCATCTGTCGTTCCTCCACGCATCATTCCCGGACCGTCTGTAATCTCAGGTTCTTTTTCCAGCACTTCACGAATACGGCAGATGCATACCCGCGCCCTGGGGAGAAGAATAATCACCATCTGCGCCATAATAATATAAAACAGAATCATGATTGAATATTCTGTCAGAGCCGTAATGTCTCCAATCTCCATGTATCCTGCGCCTATCCGATCCCCGCCTATCCAAAGAATGGAGACAATGCAAATATTAATCACAAAAAAGGCCGCGCTTTCAAGTCCTGCGAACAGCAGATTCGCGCTGATAGAAGTATCCGCATAATCTTCAAAAGCTTTTCTCATCCTCTGCTCCTCTGCTCTCTCCTTGCAGAAAGCCCGGATGACACGTACTCCCGTCATATTTTCCCTCAGTACCACATTCATCCGGTCAAGAAGTTTCTGAAGACGCCCAAAAATCTCGGACGCCCTCCGTGTCACCAGCACTGCCAGAACAATAATCAGTACTGTCACCGCGATCAGCAGAAACCCCATCACCGTATCAATGGCAAAAGCCATGCCAACGCCCATTACACAAACTGCCGGCACGGGCAGCACCATCTGAATGCACCAGACTACAGACTGCTGGATGATATTGATGTCATTCAGAGTCCGGGTAATCATAGAACCCGTGCCAAACTGAGCAAAATCATGGGCGGACAGCGTCAGAGACTTGTCATATACTGCATTGCGCATGTCTCTTCCTATTTTTGCGGACAAGTCCGCGCACAGCCAGCTTCCAAGCAGCGCTCCTGCCCCTGAAAAAACTGTGACAGCCAGCATGGCGATTCCCTTTCCTATAATATAATCCAGGTTTTTACTCTCCACCCCGATATTAATCATATCCGCAGTCAGCCGTGGGACAAGCAGTCCTCCCGCCACGTCCAGGAGCATAACAAGTATTGTAAAAAAGCACAGCCACCTGTAAGGTTTTAAAAACCGGAATATCATCTTCATTACCGTTCCTCCACCAAATGTTCTTCTTTCAGAATGCGCCGGAAATTTTCCACATATTTTCCCGACAGACGGATAAACTCCTTTCTCTCTTCCGGAATCATATCCTGAAAAGCATGATCCTCTGCTTCCACTACAGGGCGTACCCTTTCCTCTACAAAGCTATTTCCTTTCTCCGTCAGCCGTATATGCTTATCCCGGCCGCTGCCCTGCTCCAGATATAAATATCCGTTCTTTTCCAGATTTCTTATAGAAGAATTCACAGTCTGCTTGCTCACATACGCCTCACGGCAGATATCCCTCTGCATGCAGCCGTCCCCAAGCACACAGACTACATACATAATGGCAAATCCACTGTCTGACATCCCCATTTTCAAGGCAGTTTCATGGTACAGCTCATCCAGTTCTTTATAGAGACGGTTAAACTCCTGCACTTCACTTTCCTGGTATTTCTCCATTACAATCCCTCCAAAGTCCGATTTCGTACTAATGATTATAGTCCGATATCAGACTTAAGTCAAGGTGATACAGCTATAAAGTTCACTAACCTTCCCGTGTAAAACGTCCGAAAACAGAGACTATTTCAAAAACGTATTCTGCGG
>CALWTQ010000028.1 GCA_944384505.1 uncultured Mediterraneibacter sp. | reverse complement strand
AGAAAACAGCCCCATTTCGAGAAAAATTCTGCGGGGATGAAGGATGGCGATGGATGACTTCGGAAGGGTATTAGTGAAACTTAGAGTTCCAGAGAGGGACGTTAGGGCTGACGGTGGAATTGTCTGAGCGTAAGCGAGTTGTCCACCGTCAGTCCTTGCCTTTAGTCCGTCACTGGAACCCTTAGTTTCACTTATATCCCTGGAGCGGAATCCATCGCCATCCTTCATCCCCGCAGAATACGTCTCAGAAATAGCCCCTGTTTTCGAACGTTTTACACACGGAAGTTAGTGCACTAAATAGCTGCCCGGTGAATCTGTCCTTGCATCCTTCCGTCTGTTTTACTATAATGATAGGAAAGACTAACAGTTCACCCGGAGGATGTTATGAAAAAGACAGGGAAACGGATTCTTGCGGCGGCGCTTGCTTTGGTCAGTGCTTTTGCGCCGGCTTCCGCGGCGTATGCGGAAGAGGGGGATCAGAATGAATTTGAGGCGGCTCTGCAGGCTTCCTATGATGTAGAACCCGAGACAAACGATATCCTGGGATGGCCCAAGGGACCTCAGATATACGGAAACTCAGCGATTGTCATGGACATGGACAGCGGAGCGGTGCTGTATGAAAAGCAGGCGGATGAGCGCCATTATCCGGCCAGCATTACCAAGATTCTTACAGCGCTGATCGCCATGGAGAATTCTGATCCGGAGGATGAAGTATATTTTTCAGAAGACAGTACTTCGTTTCTCGAATATGGCGATGCGAGCATCGGGATGACTCCCGGTGAGATCCTAAGCAGAAAGGATGCCATGTACGGGATGCTCCTTGCCTCTGCCAATGAGGTGTCCTACGCCATTGCGGAGAGCGTGGGAAAGTTGATGGGCGGGGACTATAATACGTTTATCCAGGAGATGAACGACCGGGCGGAGGAACTGGGATGCACCGGGTCGAACTGGGTGAACGCCAACGGGCTTCATGATGAGCTCCATTATACGACGGCCCGTGATATGGCGCTGATTTCAGCGGCGGCTTATCAGTTTGAGGAATTCCGGACTGTGACACAGACACTAGAATACACGATCGGCGAGACGAATCTCATGAATGAGACCAGGACATTTCAGCAGAATCATAAGATGCTCTGGCCCGGAAATGACTATTATTATGAGAACTGTACCGGGGGCAAGACCGGGTACACGGATCAGTCCAGAACCACTCTGGTCACGATGGCGGAAAGCGACGGACTCAGGCTGGTGGCTGTTATCCTGCAGGACGACGGGGATGTGTATGTGGATACAAGGGCTATGTTCGATTACGCTTATGGCAATTTTTCCAAAGTGTATTTAAAAGACCAGGACGTGCCTGAGGAAATCAGTTCTTATACAGCGGAATCTCCGTATGTAGTCCTTCCATCCGGGACTGAGTTTTCTTCCCTGCAGAAAGAGATCACGATCGGCAGTGAAGAGGAGCGCACGGGTACGGTTACTTATTACTTTGAGGGCCAGAATGTGGGAAGCACAGAAGTTGTTCTGACAGAAGAATATATTCAGGCTGTGAAAGAGGCTGAACAGGCAGAAGAAAACGAAGCGGACGGGCAGGAGGGTTCGCTGGGGAATTCGCTGCTCCGTGTGTTGATCTGCGTGGGAGCGGCAGCGCTTCTCCTGCTTATCGTTGTTTTGATTTCTGTGAGATACCGCTATATTAAAAGGAAGAGAATAAGAAGGGCGGCAAGAAGAAGACAGCAGAACACAGCGCGCGTACAGGGACGGCAGACGCCGGGGAACGGTTCAGGAGTGTATCAGGGAATGCGGCCCGGGACAGAGCGGAGACGTGCTTCCGCCCAGGACGACCCGCGGCGGAGAGACCGAAACGGACGATACCGATAAGGGATATCGGGAGATTTATCATACTTGGATGAAAACAGCCCGGCGCTCGAGGCGCCGGGCTGTTATTGGAACTGCCTGCGGTAATCAGTGGGCAGTATTTTCATGCAGTCTTTAAATGCCGCGGTGAATTTACTCTGGCTTTCGTATCCGACCTTCCGGGCGATAGCCGAGACGGGTTCCGAAGTACAGCGGAGCATCCGGGCAGCCTGGGTGATGCGGTACTGTTTCATGTAAGAGGCGACAGGCAGTCCGTAGACGGACTTGAAGATACTTTTCAGAACCGCGGTGCTGATGTGATACTGCCGGGAGAGCTCTTCGATTGTAAAGCGGCGGTCAGGATGCCGGATCATCTGATCGTGGATCTGCCGGATAGTTTCTACCTGTTCCGAGTGGTACGGATCCAGGGCGTGGGCTTCGCCCGGTTCTGTCATGTTGAGAAAAAGCAGAAGCTCCAGACATTTCAGCTTGAGGTAGGGGAGCTTTGTCTGTTCCGGGAGATCATATACCTCAGAAAAAATGTGTTCGATGCGGCTGCTGGCGGGAAGGGCGGCCGTTTCTTTTTCTCCGCAGAACTTTCTGCACAGGTTTTCAGTGTCTACCCCGGCTTCTTTTAAAAGAGAAGGGGGACAGGCTTTTAGGATGGCCGCGTCCAGGATGACGGTGAGCCCTTCGTAGTAGCCAAGCGGAAGCGTAATAAAAGAGTCCGCGCACTTGTCTGTGGCGTGGAAAGAGAGGTCGCCGCTTCCGAAGTACAGGCTTAAGCCTCCTTTCATCTTCCAGCCGATGCGGCCGTGGCTGCAGTGGTCGATGGAGAGCGAGGAGCGCGTGTGATGATGATGGAAATGAAACTGATCCGCGAGAAAATAGTTGTAGGAAAGTTCGATTCCGGGATAGAGTTCATATGTTTCCACAAGAAGCCGGGCGTCAGGGGCGGTTTCCAGTTTAGTTTCCGCTGCCTGTGGATGCGGATGGCGAATTGTAACCATATATCCGGGAGGAACCCGGGAAAGCTTTTCTTTGATCTCGCATTTATAATCCTTTTGCATGCTTTATATCCCTCTGTTTCATACTGCTGTTAATGGAGTGAAAATGTGCTGTTTAAGGCTCAGGGCAGGTGATTCGCCCCAGCTTTTCTATCGTGTGGTGAAGAACCTGGGCCAGTTCGGTATCTGCTGTCTTATAGTACATCTCTTTCCCTTCGCGGCGGCTTACGATCAGACCGCTGCTCTTTAAGAGGCGGAGATGGTGCGACACCGCGGGGCTGCTCATATTTACGATGGACGCGATGTTGAGCACGCACTCCTCGCAGTGGCATAATAGCCAGAAGATCCGCAGGCGGCTTGGGTCGCCGAGCTGCTTCATCGCCTCAGATACGCCGGCGATCTCATCTTCCCCCGGCATATGCTGTACTATTTTTTCTTCATCTTTTATTTCGTGAGTATTCATCGCGTCTGCTCTCCCTTCCGCAAATTGCTCCATTCGGAAATTTATTTCGCCCAAATGGGAAAATGATCTGCATTTCTATTGACTTATTATACAATCTGCATTACAGTATAGTCAACAATTAAATAATTGCTTAATCGTAAAAGAAAATAATAATTCCGGAAGAGCCTTACAGAGGGGCGAACCGGAGAAATCAGGGAAGGAAAAGGAGAATAAAGCTATGAAGAAAACATATAAGATTGATGTTGACTGTGCAAACTGTGCAAATAAGATGGAGCAGGCTGCGAAGGACACCGCGGGAGTAAAAAACGCAGTCGTAAACTTTATGACGCTGAAGATGAACGTGGAGTTTGAAGAGGGGCAGGACGCGAAGACTGTTATGCAGGAAGTGCGTAAAAACTGCAAAAAGGTTGAAGACGACTGCGAGATCTTTCTGTAAGTAAAAGGCTGCGCTGCAGGCAAAAACAGACACCCCGGAAATCCGGGGTGTTTTGCGGGGAGAATAATTAAAAGATTGTTTAAGCATTTAAAAGAGAAGAGGGAAAATATGAGCAGGAAACAGAAAAAAATGCTGGTTCGGATTCTCATTGCTGCGGCCCTTATGATCGCGCTGAATTTCGTGCCGGTTCAGGGATATGTAAGATTTGCACTCTACCTTGTCCCCTATCTGATTATCGGATACGATATCCTGATAAAAGCGTTTAAGGGGATTAAGAACCGGCAGGCATTTGATGAAAGCCTTTTGATGGCCATTGCCACCATCGGCGCTATCGCCATCGCGCTTGTGGAGAACGGCGACTATACAGAGGCTATCGCAGTTATGCTTTTCTATCAGGTGGGAGAGTGGTTCCAGAGTTATGCGGTTGGAAAAAGCCGCCGCAATATCAGCGAGCTGATGGATATCCGGCCGGATTATGCCAATATCGAAACAGACGGAAAACTAGAACAGGTTGATCCGGATGAGGTGGAGCCGGGCAGTGAGATTGTCGTGCAGCCCGGTGAGAAAGTGCCGATTGACGGCATTGTCACAGAGGGAAGTTCTACTTTGAATACGAGCGCGCTGACCGGGGAGAGTATCCCCAGGGAAGTGGAGACCGGCGATGAGATCTTAAGCGGATGTATTAACATGACAGGCGTGCTGAGGATCCGGACAACGAAAGAGTTTGGCGAGTCTACGGTATCAAAGATTCTGGATCTGGTGGAAAACGCCAGCTCCAGAAAGTCGAAGTCCGAAGAATTTATCACGAAATTTGCCAGAATATATACACCGGCCGTCGTCTACAGCGCCATTGCGCTGGCTGTTCTTCCGCCGCTTGTGCGGATGTTTGGGGTGGGGCTTCCGGCGGAATGGGGCACATGGATTTACCGTGCGCTTACCTTCCTTGTAATAAGCTGTCCGTGCGCCCTCGTGATCAGCATCCCCTTAAGTTTCTTTGCGGGGATCGGCGGCGCCAGCAATGCGGGCGTGCTGATTAAGGGGTCAAATTATATGGAGACGCTGTCTCAGACAAAGTATGTAGTATTCGATAAAACCGGGACGCTGACAAAGGGAGTCTTCGAAGTGAACGCAGTCCATCACAATGAGATGGCGAGGGAAAAGCTGCTGGAATACGCGGCGCTGGCAGAGAGCGCGTCCTCCCATCCGATCAGCAAAAGCCTGCAGAGAGCTTACGGAAAGGAACTGGACCGGAGCAGGGTGAAAGACATCAAGGAGATCAGCGGAAACGGCGTAACCGCGCTGGTGGACGGTATTCCCGTGGCAGCAGGCAATGACAAGCTGATGAAAAAGCTGGGGATCGAGTATATAGACTGTCATCATGTAGGGACAATTATTCATATGGCCATAGACGGAAAATATGCCGGGCACATCGTTATCTCTGATATCGAAAAGCCTCATGCAGCAGAGGCTGTGCGGGAGCTGAAAGCTTCCGGCGTGGTAAAGACTGTTATGCTTACCGGGGACATCGACCGGGTGGCAAGGCAGGTGGCTTCCTCGATCGGGATAGATCAGGTATACAGCGAGCTGCTTCCGGAAGATAAAGTGGCAAAGGTGGAGGAGCTGCTGGCAGAAAAGAAGGAGAAGGAGAAACTGGCGTTTGTGGGAGACGGCATTAACGACGCTCCGGTACTGACCAGGGCGGATATCGGAATTGCCATGGGAGCTATGGGATCAGACGCGGCGATCGAAGCGGCGGATGTGGTACTGATGGACGATGATCCGCTGAAGATCGCAAAGGCGATCCGTATCTCCAGGAAATGCCTGCGGATTGTGTACGAGAATATATGGTTCGCTATCGGGATAAAGGTGATATGTCTGATCCTGGGTGCGGTTGGCATTGCAAACATGTGGCTGGCTATATTTGCAGATGTGGGAGTAATGATCATTGCGGTACTTAACGCGATACGGGCGCTGTTCGTGAAAAAACTGTAAAAAGGGACAGGGTGAATCTTGATTGGGGACGTAGTAAAATCGACTTTTACTACGTCCCCAATCAATTATTCTTCTCCGTTTCGCGGATCTTTTCTATACTCTTCCGGCGTAATCCCGAAATACTTCTTAAACGCCTTCCCGAAATACCCTGAGTTGGCATACCCTGTTTTTTCCGCCACTTCATAGATCAACATGTGCGGATCTTTCAGAAGCCGCCCGGCTTCTTTCATGCGGACTTCTGTCAGGTAGGCGGAGAAATTTTTCCCGGTCTCTTTTTTAAAGATGCTGCTCAGGTGAGAGGCACTTATATTGACCAGGGAAGCAGCGGTGTTAAGATCTATATTCTCCATATAATGCTGGTTGACGTATTCTTTGATCCGGAAGATCTCCTCACGTTCTCCGCTGCTGCGGAGAACCCGGATATTCCCGGTGAAATTTTCGGTAAATTTCCGGAGTGCATTTTCGCAGTCGTTCAGTGACCTCTGATTTCTTATGTGGTCATATATATTGGTTTCCACGCTGGCCAGAGAATGGACAGGAATATTCAGCTCCTGCGCGGCTCTTCCGTAAATATTCAGGAGATCACCGAAGAATCCAAAACAGGTTTCCCTGGGATAATGACACTGCCTGATCCGCTCCAGAAGCTTCTGCACATATTCAACTGCTTTTCCGCTGTTTCCGGTGAGAAGAGCGTGGGACAGCACCTGCTCTTCATGGTAAGTCAGAGGGGGGATCCGCTCCCGGGACAGACCGGAATATCTAATCTCATCTTCCGCTTCATAGAAGGCAGCGCATTCTAACGCTTCCTCAGCCTGACTCATCCCCTCGGCAAAATTCTGATAATTCTGCAGGGGCTCGCTGCTTCCGAAGAATATCCTTCTGTTGGCATAGCTGTTCATAGCAGCCGCGATCTGCATGTGCAGCCTTTTTCCCTCCCGGTTGTGAATAATCAGAAACTCCTCATTTCCCAGGGAAATGATCTCGGTTCCGGCCTGCCTCTTACAGATCTGATCCAGGATATTATAGAACATTTCCGATTCTTTTGGAGAGGATGCTCCGTCTTTTCTGTCCAGGCAGAGGCGCGACAGCCTATACTGTTCCAGGCGGACCGCCAGCCTCAGATTTTTGATTATATTACAAACCTGTTCTTCTGATTCGAATTCCTTTTTCATCAGCTTTTTTACAAACAGGTATTTCAGATCCTGCGTATGGAGAACAAAGACGTCCTGGCGCACATCGTCCAGTTCCTTGCGTATTTCATTGAGAACGCCCAGGATCTGGCCGGGATCAATGGAAAGCTTGAGTATGTAATCCTTCGCCCCGTATTTCATGCCTTCGCGCACCAGGTCAAAATCGTCAAAACAGCTCAGAATTACGGATTTAACGGGGATCTTTTCCTCTTTTAGCCTTTTGAGAAGTTCAATACCGTCCATCTTCGGCATTTTTATATCGGTGATCAGAATATCCGGCTTCAGAGACAGTATTTTACAATATGCGTCTTCTCCGTCCCAGGCCTCGCCGACCACCTCGAACCCATTTTCCTCCCAGGGGATGACAGCCTTTATCCCGGCCCTTACCAGCGTCTCATCATCTGCTATCAGTACTTTGATCATGGATTGTCCAGACCTCCTTTTTCATCTGCTTCTGTCACGTCAGGAAATGCAAGAATCGCTTTTGTATAAGAATGTCCGTCACTTTCATATCGGAGCCCATAGCTGTTTCCATAAATAACCCGGATCCGCTCATGTACATTGTACACGCCGATCCCGTTAAAAACTTTACCCGATTTTGCGCCGCTGCCCGGGCGGATAATGGTCGGCAGCTTCTCGGGAGCGATGCCGCACCCGTTATCCCAGACAGTGAACTCCAGGAGCCCGTCCTTCTTTTTTCCGGTTATGCGGATGGTCAGAAAATCCCGGTGCTCCACGTTGTGAAGGATACTGTTCTCTACCAGCGGCTGGAGAATCAGCTTGGGGGTAGGGCAGGAAAGTATGGAGTCGTCTATGTCATACTGTACCTCGAACTGCCCCGGATAGCGGATCTGCTGGATCTGGATGTAGCTTTTGATATTGGTCAGCTCTTCCCTGACAGGAAGGATATCATTTACCTTATTCATGCTGATCTCCAGCAGGCGCCCGAGGGAAGTGATGGTTGCAGTTATATTGTCCGTGCGGGCAACTACGGACATCCATTTGATGGAGTTGAGTGTATTAAAGAGAAAATGCGGGTTGATCTGCGCAAGCAGCATCTCGAATCTCAGCTCATTCTCTTCCCGTTCCTTTTTCTTCACTTTATCAATCAGCACATTGATTTCCCCGAGCATATTGTGGAATGTCCGGGTCAGCACTCCGATCTCGTCCTGAGAATCCACCACAGTTACTTCCGCTTTCAGATTGCCCCTGATAACAGATTCCATATTCTTCTTCAGGAGAAGAAGAGGCTTCAGCTGATGATAAATGCAGTAAAATGTAACCGCAAGGCAGATACCGATCAAAACAAGCGAAAGGGCGAGGATGATTGTGCGCAGCTGGTAGATCTCAGCGTAAAGAAAACTGCGGGAGGTGACATTCAGGAGCGTCCACCCATAAAGAGGGAGGTCATATGCGGTCGCCATATTGTTTGTCCCGCTGATTTCCAGATGCTTAAATGCTTCTTCGCTTTCGCCGCGGCTCTCCAGGGCGGCTGCAGCAATCCCGCTGTAATCTTCCGGAGTATCAGGGGACTGGCAGATGATACTTCCGGCGGAATCCAGAAGGATCATAGTGCCCATAGCCGAGTTAAGCCCCGGTTCAAAGGCAGAAACCGGAAATGAGATGACCAGATAGAAGTTTTCCTCATCAAACTTTGAGATCCTCCGGATACAGGAGATATAGTTTTCCGTTTTTATATTAATGTAGCTTTCGTGAACTTTAGAAAAAAACGGCGAGTAATTGTCCAGATGGTCATTTTCTTCGATATACAGGTGATAGAACTCCTGGAATTCCACACTCTGAAATACTGCCGTAGAATACAGAAGCGTGCTTTCGGAAAAAATACTGATATCTGCCCTGGCGTTCAGAAGGGAATTGTTTACATTCTGAATCAGGCCGTTTACCGTCTGGTATTCCGACAGGAAATCATAGGTTCCGCGCTCCTGATGCAGCAGATGCCCATAATGATCCAGTGAGACCAGATAATTGGATGCATTGATAATATTGAGGCACTGGTTTTCAATGATGCTTCCCACCTGCTGGATATTTTCCTCTTCTACATCCTCTGTTTTTTCCCTGATAATATTTTCCGCCCTCCAGTAAGAACCGAAGTACAGCAGGACATACGGAATCAGGAAGCAGAGTATAATGATCAGAAAAAGTCTGTAGGACAGCTTCATTTTCATAAAATACTGCTTCATTTGTTCTCTCCACTCTTTCATAAAGTAACAGTTTAGCCCGCACCGTCTCTGATGGGATGAGCTGTTTTTGTAAAAATTATAATATCCCCATTTTATTGCAATTTTACACAACTGCCGCTTTTCTGTAAAGGTAATATTCCACCCTGGATCTGCCATTATTTTTGGGCCGGCCGCAGGTTTTCAGAGGGGGAGCGCACGGGTTCCAAAGATTTTACCATTCGCAATAAAAAAATACCATACGCACAGTCTGAGGAATGTGTATTTTCCACATAATTTACTATTGAACCCAAAGGGTGTTTATTCATTTTATACACAGATTGTTTTATAATACAGCCATCAAACACATAAGGAGGAAATGATTATGAAATTGAAAAAGGCGACGGCGCTGGTTCTTACAGCAGTGATGCTCAGCGGAATGCTCAGTGCGTGCGGAAGCTCGTCCGAGGAGACCACCGGCGATTCTTCAGAACCGGTTGTTCTGCAGTGGTGGGGATCTTTCCCGGAGGATCAGGGACCGAATCAGGTATGCGAGGCGTTCAACGCGATTGACCCGAATGTCCAGGTAGAGTATACACGTTTTGTGAACGATGACTCCGGAAATACAAAGCTTGACGTATCTCTGATGTCCGACAGTTCCATTGATATCTTCACAAGCCTGAACGATGTATGGCTGAAAAAACGTGTGGACAGCGGATACTGCTATCCTATGGATGAGCTGTTTGAGAGCGCCGGATTTGACCTCGGTGAGTACTATGACGACACGATTTCTCAGAGGGAGATCGACGGACACTATTACAGCCTTCCGGCAAAGAAGATGACCTACACGATTCTTTATAATAAGGATATGTTTGACGAAGCCGGAATTGATTACCCGGATCCTGACTGGACTTATGATGAATTCCTTGAAACAGCGAGAGCGCTGACAAAGGGAGAGGGAAATGACAAGGTTTACGGATATATGTACCCCGGATATGACGCAGGACAGCCTGTGACTACCATGCAGATCGGACTGCAGGGACAGAACTGGATGTATGCGGAAGACGGTTCGGCGGCAATCGACACAGACGTTATCAAGGACGTAACAGAGAAATATCTTGCGCGTGTAGAGGAAGGCATTGAGCCGAGCTATGTGGACATTACCACTCAGAATATGGATGTTGCAAATATGTTCCTCACAGAAAAAGCGGCAATGATCTTCGGCGACTGGGTTGTCCGCGATGTGAAAGATACAGACACATACCCGCATGATTTTATAACAGGATTTGCGAATATGCCGAGGCTGTCAGAGGATCAGGAAGAAAACTATACTACTTCCTATACCGATGACATGAGCATTAACGCGAAGTCCGAACATGTGGAAGAGGCGCTGGATTTCATTATCTGGTATCTGGAAGAAGGTATGGACTATGTGGCTCCGTTCTCCCGTATCCCGGCATGTACGAAGTATACGGAAGATGAGCTGGAATCACTTATCTTTGGAGACAAGACGGATCTCTTTGATATGGACAGCGCAAGAAGCGTATACCTTGCCGGAACAGGATTCTCCACAAGATCCAACTTTACGGCGGCTCAGGAGATCAATACGATTCTGACAGAGGAATTTGAAAAAGTATTTGCAGGCGCACAGTCGGTGGAGGATACTCTGGCGAATGCGCAGAAGCGTGCCGATGAAGCGATTGCAAAAGCAGAATAAGGAGTACGCCTGCACAAGAGCATGAATGAGAGAGGACTGTCCGCATTAATAAAACATGCGGCAGTCCTTTTGAAATAGGAGGAGTGAGATTATGAATAATCAAAAGAAAAAAGCGCTGAGAGCCGCGGCAAAAGGCTATGCGTTTATCGGCGTTAACCTGATCGGCGTGCTGGTCTTCTGGACATTCCCTCTGATTTTAAGCTTTATTATCAGTATTTCGAAGTGGGATTATTCCAAAGGCATCAGTGGCCTCTCTTTTGCCGGATTTGCGAACTATATTGATATGTGGAAAGATGAATGGTTCCGCGCCTCCCTGATCAATAACGTGATATTTACAGTCTGCTTTGTAATCCTTCTCATTGTGTTTGCGTTTATTATTTCGTATATCCTCAATGAGTATGTGATTGGCAAAAAGCTGGCGCAGCTGGGCCTGTATCTTCCGTATATTGTAAATATCGTTGCGATCTCCGCGGTATGGCTTGCGCTGTTTTCAAACAACGGCCCGATTGTGAGCATCCTGAAAGCGCTGGGGATAGAAAACCCGCCAATCTTTATTGCGGACACAAGGTATGCGCTTGCGACGATCATATTTATCTGTGTCTGGCAGAACCTCGGTTATACAGTAATGCTGTTCATATCAGGCATGGTGAATATTCCGGCGGATCTGTATGAGGCCGCAGCCATTGACGGGGCAAATATTATCCAGAAGATCCGCTATGTTACAATTCCGATGCTGTCCGGCACTACATTTTTCATTATAGTTACATCGATTATTAATTCCTTTAAAGTGTTCGGACTGATCAACCTGATGACAAACGGAGGACCGGGCAATTCAACGACTATGCTGGTTTATAATATATACCGGACAGGATTTCAGTTCGGCAAGCTTGAATTTGCATCCGCTCAGGGCATCGTACTGCTGATTATCATATTTATCATTACATGGCTTCAGTTCCGTATCCAGAAGCGGAATGAAGCGTCTATGTAGGAAGGAGCTGAGATCTATGGAAAAGAAAAAAACAGTCAGCAAGGTGATAGCTACGGTCTTTATCTGGATCTTTGTGATCCTCTGTATCGTGCCGTTTATCTGGATGCTGTCAGCCAGCGTGAAGAGTGAGGCGGAAGTGTTTGCCGTGCCGTTTCAGCTGATACCGAATGAACTTAAACTTGATAATTATATAGAGGTCCTTTCAGGAAAATACAGCTATCTTTTAATGTACTGGAACTCTATTAAAGTAACCGCGCTGTCTGTGATCCTGAGTATCCTGACTACATGTCTGGCGGGATACGGATTCGCCAAGATGAAATTTCCGGGCAGAGATAAGATATTCCTGATTTATCTGGCGACTATGATGATCCCGCCGCAGCTTTTGATGGTTCCTAAATTCCTGATGTTTAAGGAAATGGGAATCTACAATACGCACTGGGCGCTCATCCTTCCCGCGGCATTTTCCATATACGGCGTGTTCATGATGCGCCAGTACATGATGCAGATCTCGGAAGAGCTCTCTGAGGCGGCAAGGATTGACGGGGCAGGGGATCTCAGGATCTGTTTCCAGATTATTGTGCCGCTGTGCAAGCCTGCGATTATCACCCTGCTGATCCTCTTCTTTACCTGGAGCTGGAATGATTACGACAACGCGCTCTTCTACATTAACAGCAAAGAGCTTTACACAGTGAACCTGGGGCTGGTAAACTTTATGGATGAGACGGGAATGCAGTACAGCCTGATTATGGCGGCAGGCGTTCTGACCATCCTCCCAATCTTTGTCGTATTCCTCATAGCACAGAAATATTTTGTCGGCGGTCTTACCGCAGGCAGCGTGAAAGGATAGAAGTATCATGAACGGAAAACAAAAACCAAATATTATTTTCATTCTTATGGATGACCAGGGCGCCTGGGCCATGGGCTGCGCCGGGAACACAGATATTCAGACGCCCAGCATGGACCGTCTGGCCCGGGAAGGCGTCCGGTTTGACCAGTTCCACTGTGCGTCTCCGGTGTGCTCACCGGCCCGTGCCTCCATCGTGACGGGGCAGATCCCCTCATGCCATGGTGTTCAGGACTGGATCAGCGGAGGCAACCTGGATGCATGGAAATATCCGCAGATGGCTGAACTAAAAGATTTTGACATGAATGACCGGGCGATTGATTATCTGGCCGGCCATAAGACCTATATGGAAGTGCTGGCGGAAAACGGATATGTGTGCGCGCTGAGCGGGAAATGGCACTTAGGGGACAACGCTGCGCGGAAAAAAGGGTTCAGCAGATGGTATACAATCGGAAGGGGCGGCTGCCGCTACTATTCTCCGGACATTTGCGATGAAGGGGAGATGTCTGTTTCAGACCGCTATGTGACGGACTTGATTACCGAGCGCGCTCTTGACGATATCAGAGAACTTGCGGACGGAGAAGCGCCGTTTTATCTGAGCGTTCATTATACGGCGCCCCACAGCCCGTGGAATCCGGAAGAACATCCCCGTGAGTTCCTCGAGATTTACAAAGACTGCTCCTTTGAATCCACACCGGATCTGCCTTTGAATCCCCGGCAGATCAATACCTGTCCTGTGGGAGATACGAAGGAGAAACGAAGGGAAAACCTGACCGGATATTATGCGGCTGTTTCCGCCGCGGACGCCGGGGTCGGCAGGATCCTGAAGCTTCTGGAGGATAAAGGGCTGGCTGAAAATACAGTTGTGATATTTACGGCGGACAACGGTATGAACATGGGGCATCATGGAATCTGGGGCAAGGGCAACGGAACCTTCCCTCCCAATATGTTTGAAAGCGCTGTGAAAGTGCCCTTCATTGTCCGGATGCCTGAATGCGGGCACAAAGGTGAGGTATGCCATACTCCTGTAAGTCAGTATGACATCTATCCAACAATCCTTGAACTGGCAGGCTGCCAGGCAGTTCCCGGACCCATGCAGCCTGGCACGAGCCTCCTGCCGCTGATTCAGAACCCGTTAGGACAGAAAGACAGAGATATTGTGGTATACGATGAATACGGCAGAACACGTATGATAAAAAAGAACGGATATAAGTTTATCCGCCACTATGAGGCGGACTTTAACGAACTGTATGATCTTAAATCCGATCCGGATGAATCTGTGAATCTGTGGGACAACGGAGGGTATAAGGAACTTGCCGCAGAGATGGAGTGCGACATGGAGGAGTGGTTTGAGAAATACTCCGTCCCGGAATGTGACGGCAGAAAACACGCCGTAACCGGACGCGGGCAGAAAGACCTCTGCTATAAAGAAGGGGCCTTTGATCAGTCGATGGAATACGTGTGAATCTCAATTGGGGACGTAGTAAAAGTCGGTTTTACTACGTCCCCAATCGAGAAATCACTTGACGTTTCCGCACCCATACGCGTATAATAGCCATGTATATAAATTCACAAAGCAAAGGCGATGACGGAGACAGTAGAGACTTTCTGAACGTCACAGCGAGCCGGAGACGGTGGAAGTCCGGCACAAGTAGCAGGTTTTTGAAAATCACTCCCGAGCCGCAGTATCCGAAACAGAGGGCAACTGTACGGAGGCGCACGGCGCTGTAAGCAGGCCGTCCTGTACGCTGCACGGATGACGGAGTAGGAACTGACGCAGGTCCCGCGTTAGAGGACACCGTATGCGAAGCGGCATCAGTCCAGGCAGAGCGCTTCAAGTACGTTGTAACAGGTGGTTAAAAACGAGAGAATCGGCTTTCGTCCTTTTACGGACGGAAGCCTTTTTTTCTGCCGGATTTCAGGAAACAGAAAGGAAAATCAGACATGTATAAGAAAGTCCCCACCGACATGAATTTCGTCGGACGAGAAAAGGAAGTTGAGAAATTCTGGGAAGATAACAAGATCTTCGAGAAGAGTATTGAAGAGAGGGAGGGCTGTCCGGAATACATTTTCTACGATGGGCCTCCGACAGCAAACGGAAAGCCCCATATCGGCCATGTACTGACCCGTGTGATCAAGGATATGATCCCGCGATACCGCACAATGAAGGGCTATATGGTTCCGAGAAAGGCAGGATGGGATACCCACGGTCTTCCGGTTGAGCTGGAAGTGGAGAGATCTCTCGGCCTCGACGGAAAGGAGCAGATCGAGGAGTACGGCCTGGAGCCGTTCATCGACAAATGTAAGGAAAGTGTATGGAAATACAAAGGTATGTGGGAGGATTTCTCCGCCACAGTCGGCTTCTGGGCTGACATGGAGCACCCTTATGTAACCTATCACAACACATTTATCGAATCTGAGTGGTGGGCATTAAAGCAGATCTGGGAGAAAGGACTGCTTTACAAAGGTTTTAAGATTGTGCCTTACTGCCCGCGCTGCGGCACGCCGCTCTCAGCTCAGGAAGTGGCTCAGGGATACAAGGATGTAAAGGAGCGTTCCGCAGTTGTACGCTTTAAGGTAAAGGACGAGGACGCTTATATCCTCGCATGGACCACCACGCCCTGGACACTGCCTTCCAACCTTGCCCTCTGTGTAAATCCGAATGAGGATTACGCGAAAGTAAAGGCAGCGGACGGATATACTTATTATATGGCATGCGCGCTGCTTGACACGGTTCTCGGCAAACTTGGCGAGGAAGGCAAACCGGCTTATGAGATTCTTGAGACATACAAAGGTACGGAGCTGGAAGGAAAAGAGTACGAGCCGCTTTACCAGTGCGCGGCTGACGCTGCGGCAAAGCAGAATAAAAAGGCGTTCTATGTTACCTGCGACACATATGTTACACTGACAGACGGTACAGGAGTCGTTCACATCGCTCCTGCGTTTGGTGAAGATGACGCGAATGTGGGAAGAAAATACGGTCTGCCGTTCGTACAGCTTGTAGATGAGAAAGGAAACATGGCGGAGTCCACTCCGTTCGCGGGGCTGTTTGTAAAGAAAGCGGATCCGGAAGTGTTAAAGGATCTGGATGGCAGAGGTCTGCTCTTCGACGCGCCGAAGTTCGAGCACAGCTATCCGCACTGCTGGAGATGTGACACGCCGCTGATCTACTATGCGCGCGAGTCCTGGTTTATCAAGATGACAGCAGTTCGTGACGATCTGATCGCCAACAACAATACAATCAACTGGATCCCGGAGAGCATTGGAAAAGGCCGTTTCGGCGACTGGATTGAGAATGTTCAGGACTGGGGCATCAGCCGTAACCGTTACTGGGGAACTCCGCTCAATATCTGGGAGTGCGAGTGCGGACACATGCATTCCATCGGAAGCATCGCGGAACTGAAAAGCATGTCCGACAACTGCCCGGATGATATCGAGCTGCACCGTCCATACATTGACGCGGTTACAATCAAGTGTCCGAAGTGCGGCAAAGAGATGCACCGTGTGCCGGAGGTAATTGACTGCTGGTTCGACAGCGGTTCCATGCCTTTCGCACAGCACCACTATCCATTTGAGAATAAAGAACTCTTTGAGGAACAGTTCCCGGCGGACTTCATTTCCGAGGCGGTTGACCAGACGAGAGGATGGTTCTACTCCCTGCTTGCGATCTCAACGCTGATCTTCAACAAGGCGCCGTATAAAAATGTTATCGTTCTGGGACATGTACAGGACGAGAACGGCCAGAAGATGAGCAAGTCCAAGGGAAATGCGGTGGATCCGTTTGATGCTCTTGAAAAATACGGAGCTGACGCAATCCGCTGGTACTTCTACATCAACAGCGCTCCGTGGCTTCCGAACCGTTTCCATGGAAAGGCTGTGACAGAGGGCCAGAGAAAGTTCATGGGAACACTGTGGAATACTTACGCGTTCTTCGTTCTCTACGCGAATATTGACAACTTTGACGCCACAAAATATACACTGGAGTATGATAAACTCTCCGTAATGGACAAATGGCTGCTCTCCAAGATGAACACTATGGTGAAATCCGTGGACGACAACCTTGCGAATTACCGGATACCGGAAGCTGCCCGCGCTCTTCAGGAGTTTGTGGATGACATGAGCAACTGGTATGTCAGAAGAAGCCGTGAGCGTTTCTGGGCGAAGGGAATGGAGCAGGATAAGATCAATGCGTACATGACACTGTATACAGCTCTTGTTACTGTTTCGAAGGCAGCTGCTCCTATGATTCCGTTTATGACAGAGGAGATCTACCAGAATCTCGTGCGCGGCATTGATAAGGATGCGCCGGAGAGTATTCACCTGTGCCTGTTCCCGGAGGTGCATGAGGAGCAGATTGACAAAGAGCTGGAAGAGAATATGGATCATGTGCTCAAACTGGTCGTAATGGGCCGCGCCTGCAGAAATGCGTCCAATATCAAGAACCGTCAGCCGATTGGCCAGATGTTTGTAAAAGCACCGTTTGTCCTGCCGGAATTCTATCAGGATATTGTGACGGACGAGCTGAATGTAAAAAATGTGAAGTTTACGGATGATGTAAGAGACTTTACTTCATATACATTTAAACCACAATTAAAGACAGTCGGACCGAAATATGGTAAAATGTTAGGCGGGATCAAGGCAGCCCTTGACTCTGTAGACGGAAATGCGGCCATGGACGAAGTCAATGAAACCGGCGCGCTTAAACTGGATGTGAACGGACAGGAAATCACGCTCTTTAAAGAGGATCTCCTGATTGACACGGCTCAGACAGAGGGATACGTATCTGAAAATGATAATGGAATCACAGTTGTCCTGGATACGAACCTGACGCCGGAACTTCTGGAGGAAGGCTTCGTGCGCGAGATCATCAGCAAGATTCAGACCATGAGAAAAGAAGCGGACTTCGAGGTTATGGACCGGATCAGGGTGACATACAACGGAACAGAGAAGGCAGAGGCAGTCTTTGAAAAATACGCAGCCCAGATCAGCGGCGAGGTGCTGGCTGACGAGATTGTGAAGGCAGAACCGGCCGGCTTCGTAAAGGATTGGAAGATCAACGGCGAAGCAGTTACAATGGGTGTGGAAAAGGAAGGAAAATAGAAAAATGTTCAGCAAAAGATTTGAAAAAGAAACATTTAAGCAGACGGTGAAAGATAATATCCGGACACTGTACCGCAAGACGATTGAGGAGGCGACTCCCCAGCAGATCTTCCAGGCTGTGTCCTATGCGGTGAAAGACGTCATCTTTGACGACTGGTTTGCCACACAGAAGGCATATGACGAGGCTGACGCCAAGACCGTGTACTATATGTCCATGGAGTTCCTGATGGGCCGGGCCCTCGGAAATAACTTGATTAATATGACTGCATACAAGGACGTCAAGGAAGCTCTTTCAGAGATGGGGATTGATCTGAATGTAATTGAAGACCAGGAGCCGGACGCGGCTCTTGGAAACGGAGGCCTGGGACGTCTTGCGGCGTGTTTCCTCGATTCTCTGGCAACTCTGAACTACCCGGCATATGGATGCGGAATCCGTTACCGCTATGGTATGTTTAAGCAGAAGATCGTGGACGGCTACCAGAAGGAAGTGCCGGACGACTGGCTCAAAGAGGGGAATCCCTTTGAACTCCGCCGCGAAGAGTATGCGAAGGAAGTCCGTTTCGGCGGAAATATCCGTTTTGAGAAGGATCCGGCTACAGGAAAGGATATTTTCATTCAGGAGAACTATGAATCTGTACTGGCGATCCCCTATGATATGCCTATCGTAGGATACGGCAACCACGTAGTAAATACGCTGAGAGTATGGGACGCAAAGGCGATCACCGACTTTAAGCTGGATGAGTTTGACAGAGGAAATTATCATAAAGCAGTAGAGCAGGAGAACCTGGCGAAGCTGATCGTTGACGTCCTCTATCCGAACGACAATCATTATTCAGGAAAAGAGCTCCGTCTGAAACAGCAGTATTTCTTCATCTCCGCGAGCCTTCAGGCGTTGATTGCAAAATATAAGAAGAAACACAGCGACATCCGCAAGCTTTATGAGAAGGTAGTCATCCAGATGAATGATACGCATCCGACGGTGGCTGTGCCGGAACTGATGCGCCTGCTGATCGATCAGGAAGGATTAAACTGGGAAGAGGCGTGGGATGTTACAACAAAGACATGTGCTTACACGAATCATACAATCATGGCAGAGGCCCTTGAGAAATGGCCGATTGACCTGTTTTCACGCCTTCTGCCGCGTATCTACCAGATCGTCCAGGAGATTGACCGCAGATTCCTCATTAAGGTCCGTGAGATGTACCCGGGCAATGAGGAGAAAGTGAAGAAGATGGCAATCCTCATGGACGGCCAGGTGCGCATGGCAAATATGGCGATTATCGCAGGATTCTCTGTAAACGGTGTTGCAAAGCTCCACACGGAGATCCTTGAACACCAGGAGCTGAAAGATTTCTATGAGATGATGCCTGAGAAATTCAATAACAAGACAAATGGTATCACGCAGAGGAGATTCCTCGCTCATGGAAATCCGCTTCTTGCAGAGTGGATCACAAATAAGATCGGCGACGGCTGGATCACAGATCTGTCCCAGATCTCCAGGCTGAAACCGTATGTAAACGACGAGAACGCAAGACGTGAGTTTATGCAGATCAAGTACCAGAATAAAGTACGTCTGGCAAAATATATCAAGGAGCACAACGGCATTGACGTTGACCCGCGCTCAATCTTTGATGTACAGGTAAAGCGTCTCCACGAGTACAAGCGCCAGTTCCTGAACATTCTGCATATTATGTATCTGTATAACCAGATCAAAGAGCATCCGGAGATATCCTTCTACCCGAGAACATTTATCTTCGGCGCAAAGGCAGCGGCAGGATACTTGAGAGCGAAGGAGACAATCAAACTGATCAACTCCGTTGCAGATGTGGTAAATAATGACCGCAGCATCAACGGCAAGCTAAAAGTTGTATTTATTGAAGATTACCGTGTATCCAACGCGGAGATCATCTTCGCGGCGGCGGATGTAAGCGAGCAGATCTCCACAGCTTCTAAGGAAGCGTCCGGTACAGGAAACATGAAGTTCATGTTAAACGGCGCTCCCACGCTTGGAACAATGGACGGAGCCAACGTGGAGATCGTCCAGGAAGTAGGCGAAGAGAATGCATTTATCTTCGGACTGAGCTCAGAAGAAGTTATTAACTATGAGAATAACGGTGGATACAACCCGCAGGATATTTACTTTAACGACTGGGAGCTTAAGAGAGTCGTAGACCAGCTGATGGATGGAACATACTCACATGGCGATCACAATATGTACAAGAACCTCTATAACTCACTGCTCAACACACAGTGCACAGACCGCCCGGATATGTACTTTATCCTGAAAGACTTCCGTCCGTATGCGGATGCCCAGAAGAAAGTGGAAGAGGCGTACAGAGACCAGCAGAGATGGTCAAAGATGGCAATGATGCAGACTGCGTGCAGCGGCAAGTTCTCGTCAGACAGGACAATTGAAGAATATGTAAGTGATATCTGGCACCTGAAGAGGGTTGAAGTCCCGTCCGGACAGGAAGAATAGGAGGCGTTACAGATGGATTTTAGTTATGACTATGGTTATCGGTATGATTATCCGTCAATCTATCACAGCAGTATAGATGACACGATTTTCGGCGCGATTCTGTCGATCTGGCTGATTGTACTGACAGTGGCCCTCATATTTATGCTGGTGAGCTACATTTTTCACTCTATCGGTTTGTATACGATTGGAAAAAGGCTGGGGAAAACACACTCATGGCTGGCATTCATTCCATTTGCAAGAGATTATTTTCACGGGGAGCTGGCAGGCGAGATCTGTCTCAAAAACAAAACAGTCAGAAATCCGGGGATATGGAATCTGATCCTTCCGATTGCTTTTGAAGTTATAATGGGGATTCTCATCGTTCTCCTCATCCTGAGCAGTATAGTAGGAACTGTGGGGGGAGGAGCCGGGATCGGGATTATGATGCTGATTGTGATGTATGTGGTCCTGATTATCCTGACCGTTGTGTATTCGGCTGTGTACATGGCGCTGAGAATTCTTATCGGCGTACAGATTTATGAAAGATTTACAAGCCACAATATGGGAATTGTGCACGCGGTGCTGTCGGTGACGGTTCCGCTGTATGAAGCGATCTGCCTGTTTGTTATGAGAAACAAGGATTTCAGGTCTGGCATGGAGCCGGAGCTTACACCGCCGCCGGTTCCGCCGATCCATCCGGGCGCGCCGATTCATCCGGAGCCACCGGTCCATCCGGGCGCGCCGGCTCATCCGGAGCCGCTGGTTCATCCGGAACCGCCAGTGCAGCCGGTTCCATCGGGTCACCCGGAGCCGACGGTTCATCCGGAACCGCCAGTGCAGCCGGTTCCATCGGTTCATCCGGAACCATCAGCGCCGCCGGTTTCACCCAAACCGGAAGAACCGGGGCAGAACCAGACTACTGAATTATAATCTGCAGGAAACCTGTGGGTATGAAAAGAAACAGCTCTTCATATACTAAAATATGGAGGGCTGTTTTTTATGAAGCGATATTGGATAGAGCAAAGATTTAAATCTGTCGCGGCATTTCTTATAATCATTATTCTTCTTCCATATATTATATCTGTGTTTGCCAACGGTGTGAATATTACTGCAGAGGATGAGGGCGGCAGCCTGTTTATAAAAGTGAGAGTGCCGGATTCAGAGGAGGCGGACGGGATTGCGGAAGTCAACTGGACAGAATATCTGGCGGGCATTCTGGCCGGAGAAATGTCGGGGGACAGCGAACCGGAAGCGCTGAAGGCGCAGGCAGTTCTGATCCGTACTCAGCTGTACCGCGAATTGGATCAATCAGAGGACAAGGTCGTCACAGAATCCTGGCTGACCAGAGAAGAACTTGAAAAACAGCTGGGAAAAGAAAGATTTGAAACAGTTTATAAAAAATATACAGACGCTGTAGAACAGACTGATGATACAGTGCTGTTTTACAATGATACATATGCATGGACGCCGTTTCATCAGTCCAGCGCGGGGAAAACAAGAAGCGCAGCCGAAGTGATGGGAACGGAGGAATATCCTTATATTGCAGTGAGAGAGTGTCCCCTGGATAAAGAGGCAGATGATGAGATACAGGTGTTTACATTCACATACAGGCAGATCCAGGAGCTGTGCAGGGATTTCCTTGTGGCTGCGGCAGACGGGGAACAGGCGGAGAAAGGGTACGCTTTTGCGGATTTCGAAATCCTCTCTAATGATTCAGCCGGGTATGTGAAGGAGCTGAGAATCGGGGAAACAGTCTGCACAGGGGATCAGTTCCGGGAGGCGCTCTCACTGCCGTCAGGTGCGTTTTCGTTCAGTGAGGGCGACGCAGCCAGGGAAGGGGAGGCGCAGGACACGGCCCAGATTAAGATTACGACAACAGGGAAAGGACACGGCCTGGGAATGAGCCTGTGGACTGCGGATCAGATGGCAAAAGAGGGGAAAACCTGTGAGGAGATCCTTTCATTTTTCTTCGAGGGAACGCAGCTGCGTACAGATATGCCGGAGACAGACCGGCTCTGATGGGGACTGTCCCCATCGCGTCTGGCAGCTGCCGGCAGAAAATATTTTAGAATCATTTAAATCTTTGGAAGGAACAGAATAATACATCTGCTTTCTGGCAAAAATATAGCCAGAGGTGATGACAATGAATAACAATGAAAGACCGTCCTTTTTCAAAGGAAAAGGAGCTGCAGTCGGCATTGTGATCTGTTTCGTGGCGGTGATCGGCCTGGTGGGGGTATACACCTTCAGCAATTACCGGAAGGAAATAAACGAACAGATGGCAAAGGCTGAGGAAGAAGCAGAACAGCTTACAGAAGATAATACAGAAGAAACTACAGCAGACGATATCCTTCTTCCAGAGTCGGAAGATGATACAGAAAAAAGCAGTATGGCCGAAGATGAAAATGAATACGGAGAGACAGACGGCGCGGCGGGTGGTACGGATTCCGGTCAGAGCGGAGAAAGTTCCGGAACTTCTGATGGGACGGCTCTGTCCGGAGCGGATACATCAGGAGTGTGGTTTGGCGAGGACAGCGTGCTTGCATGGCCGGCCAGCGGTGCTGTGATCATGGGGTACAGCATGGATCAGACAGTGTTTTTTCAGACACTCGACCAGTATCAGTATAATCCTGCTATGATCATTGGAGGAGAAGTAGGAGAGACAATCGCAGCCTCCGCGGCGGGGATTGTGACAAGTATTGACGAGACTGCGCAGACAGGAACTACCGTAACACTGGATATGGGCAACGGATACACCGCAACATACGGACAGCTTGCGGACGTGCCGGTTGCGGTGGGAGACTATGTGGCAGCAGGAGCGTCTCTTGGCACCTTAAGCGAGCCAACAAAATACTACAGTGTAGAAGGCCCGAATCTCTATTTCGAGATCCAGAAAGACGGCCAGCCCGTCGACCCGATGAACTTCATGGAATAAGCATCGAGCCGTGCGGAAATATGAAAAGGCGGAGCGGGAAAGTTTACTTTCACAGATCCGCCTTTTCATATTTCCATAGGGCGACAGCCCTCCAGTGAGATGGAGCGAAGCGGAATCGAACTGGAAAGGCTCGATGCGCATAAGCCGTGCGGAAATATGAAAAGGCGGAGCGGGAAAGTTTACTTTCACAGATCCGCCTTTTCATATTTCCATAGGGCGACAGCCCTCCAGTGATGCCTGAGCACTTGGCGAGGTATTGTCGAGCCTAGTACACCGTTTCGCAAATAACTACGCTGAATCGCTTGTCTGCTTTCCCGATTGCACGGGTCAAAAAAGCTCGGGTTGAAAATTTAGAATTTCACGGAATAAACAATCTAAATTACTCGGAATAAAAATTGAAAAACGCTCGGATTACAATTGCAAAATCTCACGGAATGGATTAAAATACATACAGGAGGATTCTGCAATGGATAAGAAAAATTACAAACCTCGTATTATTGATAAGCAGATAGAAGAGCATTTGAAGGTTTTTGGTGCGCTTTGTATAGAAGGCCCCAAATGGTGCGGTAAGACATGGACGTCATCCTATCACAGCAAAAGCGAGATTTATCTGGGAGATCCGGCGGGGGGCTTTCAGAACAGAAGCCTTGCCGAGTTAAGCCCGGAACTTGTGCTGCAGGGAGAGACGCCGCATCTGATCGATGAGTGGCAGGAAGTTCCGCCGCTGTGGGATGCTGTGAGGTATCAGGTGGATCAGAATCCGCAGAAAGGGCAGTTTATACTGACCGGCTCCTCCACGCCTAATCACAAGGGGATTCTGCACAGTGGAGCGGGAAGAATTGCCAGAATCAGAATGCGGCCGATGTCTCTTTTTGAATCCGGCGATTCCAGCGGGCTGATTTCGCTTCAGGCGGTCTGCGGCGGAGAGATGAAGCCGGTCATGTCAGGGGAAGTTCATCTGAGAGATTTGATTTATTATATTATCAGGGGCGGCTGGCCGGCGAGTATAGGTCTTCCTGAGGGAGAAGCTGCTCTTCTGCCGGCGCAGTACCTGGATGCTATTATAGACGATGATGTTTACAGAATAGATGGGGTAAAACGTAATACAGCGAAGATCAGACTTCTGCTCCGCTCGCTGGCCAGGAATGAAAGTACAACAGCGACAAATCGTCTTTTGAAAAATGATGTCAGGGAAAAGGATGACGAAGATATTGACGTAGATACAATAGCGGCATATCTGGATATTTTTTCACGCCTTTTCCTGACGGACAATCAACCGCCGTTTTCAGTGAAGGTACGTTCATCGGTAAGGGTAAAGCAGGCCGAAAAAAGGCATTTCTGTGATCCTTCACTCGCCTGTGCGCTTTTAAATGTGACGCCGGAGACGCTGTTGGGGGATCTGGAGACGCTGAAATTTCTGTTTGAAGCTCTCTGTGAGCGTGATCTTCGGATTTATGCGGAGTCGTTTGGCGGGCGGCTGTTCCATTATCAGGATTATCAGAATCGGGAAATTAATGCGGTGATACAGATACCGGGAGGAGACTGGTGCGCATTTGAGATAAAACTGGGGGCCAACCAGATTGATAATGCGGCAGCAGGCCTGTTGAAGATTAAGAAAGATATAGAAAAAGAACCGGGCGGCATACCGCCCCGGGTTCTCTGTGTGATATGCGGAATGAGCAGCGCTGCCTACCGCCGCCCAGACGGTGTGTACGTCGTTCCGATTACGGCGCTGAGAGAATAAATGCTCTCAGCGCTATACCTTTTTCTCGATCGCACTGCTTATAATGATAAGAACAAGCGGCTGCACAGCAACGATAATTCCAGTCACAATCGCGGGAACGATATAATCAAGTGCGATGAACAGAACAGTTGCCAGGCCCAGCAGTACGAGAGTAACCATGTTTGTTATATTTCCCGCTTTTTCCTTGATCATGATATTGCGTTCATCCATAACACTAATTCTGTAATCATCATCCGTTTTGAGCATTTTTGAATGAAGGATCTGCGTATGGGAGACTGAAAAAACAACGGCAAAAAGGATTCCGAGAGCCAGATCCATCTCCCGGGAAAGATCCGTAAAAGCGATTAACAGTATAATCGCGGCAGAGACAACATAACCCAGATACCATTTTGTGTTATTATTTTTCATCATCTGATTCCTCCTCATAGATAAAGATGTCTTCGATACACATATCGAAATACCTTGCGATTTTAAATGCAAGCAGGATGGAGGGATTGTAGCGTCCGTTTTCCAGTGAGCCGATCGTCTGGCGTGATACCTCCAGAGCTGCGGCCAGTTCTTCCTGCTTAATTCCTCTTTGCTTCCTCAGTTCTTCCAAGCGGTTCTTCACGGTTTTATCCTTTCTATGGAAAGTTTGCTTTCCATAATTCAATTATATCAGGAAAACGGGATATGTCAAGTAAACTTTCCATATTGTAAAATAGGAAAGAATGGATTAACATAGTAAGAGTCAGGAGGGAAGAAACAGCGTGAATTATACATATATTCTCCGGTGCAGCGACGGCTCTTTATATACCGGATGGACCAATAATCTGGAAAAGCGGATAAAAGATCATAATGACGGAAAAGGGGCAAAATATACGAAACCCAGAAGACCGGTTGTGCTTGCCTATTACGAGGAATTTCAGACAAAGGAAGAGGCTATGCGCCGGGAGTGGGAGATTAAGCAGCTGACGAGACAGGCAAAAATGCGGATGATCAAAGCAAAAGAATGCTGAGATCCTCCACATTTTATGCAAGGCTTTTACATCAGGCCAAGCCCTTTTACGACAATCATGATGAAATCCTGGACATTGGTCACTATCGTTGTGGCTGCCAGGCTTCCGCGGTCGAGGAGCTTGTTGACAACAAATTCATCGGCGTCCACTGTATATAAGAATACAGGACGGACGGTTCCGTCTTCGAGAACACGGTAAGAAGGTGTCATATTGCCGGTTGCGATGGTATGCAGCATAGTTGCGAGGCAGACGACAGTCGTAGCTTTTTTCACCATACTGCGCATAGCGGTCTGGCCGTCGTAGGCGTTTCCGATCACCTCCGGAAGCGGTCCGTCGTCGCGGATGGAACCGGTCAGTACGAATGGAACGTTATTTTTTACACAGCTGTACATGATTCCGTTATCGATATTATAGTCTTCGATAAACTTGGCGATAGAGCCGCTTTTCCGAACCCGGTTGATTACATCCAGATGGTTGTAATGTCCGTTGGGTTGAGATTTCTGCGTGTAGATATCCTGGCCCAGCGCCGTGTGGAACATCGCCCCCTCCAGATCGTGGGTGGCAAGGGCGTTGCCGGCCATCAGCCCGTCTACATAGCCGTTTTCTATCATAGCCTGCATTGCCCGTCTGGCATCCGCATCAAAGGAAAAGGCGGGGCCCATTACCCAGATGATATTACCATGCTCCTTTTCATATTTCAGAAGTTCAAAGAGTCTGTCATAGTCCCGGGCATAGGATGTCTCACGGCTTCTGCCCTGGCGGAATACGAACTGGTCATCTTCGGAAGTCTCCGGATTTTCAAAGCCTGTGCTGTGGAGATAGATCCCATTCTCAGCATGTTCTGTGCGGCCGAGTATTACCTTGTCCCCGACTTCCAGGTTGCGGTTTTCTACTACTTTCAGCTCCCCATTATCGCAGAGAACGACACTGGAATCCATACGGCTCTCCTCTGCAAGAGTCCATTTCCCATTGATCTTAAAGTATTCCGGATACATGGAAGTGCTGTGATAATTTTCCGGAGCCACACCTTGGACTGTCACGGTTTCCCAGAGGGCGTCCGGGGCGTTTATGAATTTGTCCTGTGTAAAATCCGGTTCTGTGTATTCTGGTAAATGAAACATTTGTATAACCTCATTTCTTTATTTTATTGTCTATAAACGCAGCGGGCGTCAATATAAGTCTCTGTTACAGTGACTTTATCGATATCATCGGAAGGAATCTCCATAATATCATCGCTCAGGACGGCAAAGCCTGCGCGATATCCCGGGGAGAGCATCCTGATCCCGGGAATTCCGGTGGCGAGGGCAGAACCGCGTGTGCAGCCGCGGCTTCATGAATCGGGTAATTATCGCTGATGTACTCATATTGTTACACTCCTTCGACATCTATGATATCAGAATCCGCTGTTTTTGTCAGGGGATTTGTCAAAAAACATTGTAAAATTTGAGAAAAAATGTTGGCATAAAGCATATTTATACAGATATTATCTTTAATTATGAACCGGCAACTCTGGGTTGAGCGAAAATTCAACCGGTGTTACTGCTGTGATCGGGCATGGAAGCCCATGCATTCTGCTGCGGGCGGCCATAGCTGCGCTTACATGCAGAGTTGTGAGGGGCGGAACCGCGTACAGGAGATACCGGCCATGACCGGAACGGAGGACTTTGTGTATGTGACAGAAAAGATACCTGGGATGTTTGTATTCATCGGGGCGGGAGCAGCGGGAAATGTGCCGCTTCACAGTCCGAAGATGATCCTGGATGAGAAGATCCTTCCGCTGGGAGCAGCTGTCTATGCCAATATTGCCGTGTCATGGCTGAGGAATATGGAGAGGGGGATTTTTTGTGGTTCTGCTTTCCTATGTTATTCCCAGCGGGTCATATGAGCAGATCCAGGTCAGTGGGGAATTACGGTGATAGATCCGAATACATTTCGGTATGTGGAAAATGAGACGCCCATCACTTTTATGAATTATTTCGAAGCGGTCTATAATGGGGTTGTGAACGGCGCGACGATTATGGGCACGTTATTTATTAGCTCCGGCGTGATCTATCAGGTATGGGCCGTTTTAGGGTGAAAATTATAACCGCTCAGCCATCTGTTGCTAAAAATTAATCCGGCGCAGGGATTTTCTGATAAAATCCTCACGCCGGATGATGAATGGATTAGCGCTTAATAGTTCTCAGCCTTTCTCTCAAAGTAAGCCTTCGGATGAGCGCATACCGGGCATACCTCCGGAGCCTCATCTCCCTCGTAGATGTATCCGCAGTTGCCGCATTTCCATCCGAGAGGAGCCTCGTCTTTGAAAGTCTTTCCTTCACGGTAGTGATCCAGAAGTCTCTGGTAGCGCTTCTCATGAGCAGCCTCAACCTTGGCAACGCCGCGGAATTTGGCAGCCAGCTCTGCAAAGCCCTCTTCTTCAGCCTCTTCAGCCATTCTCTTGTACATATCTGTCCACTCGTAATTCTCGCCTGCAGCAGCGTCAGCAAGGTTTTCCTCTACGTTTCCGATGCCGTGGAACTCTTTGAACCACATCTTTGCGTGCTCTTTTTCCTGATTCGCAGTCTCCTCAAAGATATTTGCCATCTGTACAAAGCCGGCCTTTCTTGCTGCGGAAGCATAATAAGTATATTTGTTGCGGGCCTGTGACTCGCCGGAGAAAGCTTCCATCAGATTTTTTTCTGTTTTTGTTCCTGCATATTTAGACATAACGTAATTCTCCTTTTTCTGTAAGTTTATCCGCAGAAATGTACAAATGTACCTGCGGAGAGAAAAAGGCTGTCCCCGAGAAAATTATGAAATTATAGGGGACAGCCTTTAGGTTTCTATATTTCTGTGTTGTAAGTTAGAGTGTACTAAGTATTGCCGGTATTAGCCGAAGTATCTCTTCAGAAGACCTGCAAATGCTTTTCCGTGACGAGCTTCGTCTCTTGCCATCTCATGAACTGTGTCATGGATTGCGTCAAGGTTAGCTGCTTTCGCACGTTTTGCAAGATCGAACTTACCAGCTGTAGCGCCGTTCTCAGCCTCTACACGCATCTCCAGGTTCTTCTTTGTGCTGTCTGTAACAACTTCTCCAAGCAGCTCAGCGAATTTAGCAGCGTGCTCAGCCTCTTCGTAAGCAGCTTTCTCCCAGTACAGGCCGATCTCCGGATATCCCTCTCTGTGAGCAACTCTTGCCATAGCCAGGTACATACCAACCTCTGAGCACTCGCCCTCAAAGTTTGCTCTTAAGTCAGCAAGGATGTCCTCGCTTACGCCCTGCGCTACGCCTACAACGTGCTCAGCAGCCCATGTCATCTCGCCGGACTGCTCCTGGAACTTCTCAGCCGGTGCATGGCATACCGGACATTCAGCCGGTGCAGCTTCTCCTTCATAAACATATCCACATACTGTACATACCCATTTTTTCATGATTTTGTCTCCTTTTCTTTTTGCTTTTTATAGTTATGACTTTTTAATGCAGTCGCTGCATTCACCATAAAAAAGTGTGGTGCTGGATGTAATGATTCCGTCGAAATTCTCTGCCGCTTTTCTTGTGGCCGCTTCAACGCTCCTCATATCGATATCCAGATCCAGTAACCGTCCGCACTTCGTGCAGAGAAAGTGATTATGCGGCTCGAGTCTTCCATCAAAGCGGTCTCCACCGTCAGGAGTAGAAATCTTGACTGCTTCTCCTAAGTCAGTCAGCAGGTTGAGGTTTCTGTATACAGTGCCAAGACTGATATTAGGAAACTCCTTTTTCATATGCATGTATACCTCATCTGCGGTGGGGTGCTTCGTTGTTATCGAAAGGTAATGCTTGATGGATTCTCGCTGCCGACTGTATTTTAAAGTTGCCAATGGGAATCCCCCTTTCTTTTTTAAATGGTAACCGCTCAACTTGTCTCCTTCTATATAATTGTTCCTTCTCCTAAATGAGAATGGTTCTTAAAACAATAATAGTAACGATTACTGTAATTAAATATAATCTATTCCAAACGATTTGTCAATAGTTATTTTAAAAAAATATATTAGGGATACTTTTCTCTAAAATGTTACAAAATAATTAACACATTGTGTGGGAAAATGACTATATATAGGTAGAAATAAATTATTGTGTCGATGAGTGTCAACGAAAAGCCAGGCAAATTTGTTGACATTACACAGTTGCGTTGATATAATAACGGCGTAATAAATTTAACAAATGTGTAACATTTAAGACTTCCTACAAAAGATAAAGACACAATATGAAGGAGGTTTTATATGACTAAAACACACATCAGGCAAAAGGTGATACTCTCTGCAATAGCAGGGATGATCATAATCCCGGGGAGTGCGTCTGAGGTTATGGCTGCCGAGAATACGGAGGAGCAGTCATTTGTACAGGCAGCAGGGATTGAAGCGGTACTGGAGAAATGTTATGAGACAGAAGTAAAAGAAAATATTAATCTCTATCTGGTACCAACAGAAGAGGGTGAGTATTTGAATATGGCATTTTCTGATACAGGAGATTATACCTATATTAGAAGTGCCCCGGATGAAAACAGCAGCTGGGTCGGGAAGCTATATGGAGATTCCGCTGCCCAGGTGCTGGAATATCTGGATGGCTGGACAAAGATCCGATCTGGATCCGCAGAGGGATATGTGCCGGCGGATACCTTGATTACCGGCGCGGAAGCCGAGCAGCGGGCAGCGGAGTTTGAAAACGATACGGTTACTGTCACGGCGGATGTGCTCAATGTAAGAAATGGTCAGGGCACCGGCGCGGATATCGTAACCCAGATACGTCTTGGCGAGCAGTATGAAGTCACAGGCGATCCTGTGGATGGCTGGTACCCTGTCAGAGTTGACGATACAGATGGCTGGGTATCGGGGGAATATGTCACGGAAGAAGTTTCTTATTCCTACGGGGAGACGAAAGAGGAAGAAGAAGCAAGGATTGCTGAAGAAAAAGTTCTTCAGGAGCAGCAGGAGGCCGCAGCGCAGGCCGCCGCGGCAGAGCAGGAAAATACAGCAGCTTCCGCGAATGCATCAGGTACAGCAGTTACAGCCGGTCAGGCAGTGATTGACTATGCTTGTCAGTTCATTGGAAATCCCTATGTATGGGGCGGGACAAGCCTCACCGAAGGCGCGGACTGCTCGGGCTTTGTTCAGTCAGTTTATGCACATTTCGGCATCAGCCTTCCGAGAACCACATATGATATGGTAAATTCCGGATACGGTGTGAGCTATGAGGAGGCTCTTCCGGGAGATCTGATCCTTTATGACGGACATGTGGGACTGTATATGGGTGATGGGAATATTGTAAATGCAATGAACGAGGCGGATGGAATCGGAATCTGCAGCGCTACCTACACAAATATTATCGCGGTTCGGAGAGTGCTCTAGTTTGATATTCAAAAGAAAACGGGAATTCTGCAATTCTTATTCGAAAAGCAGTTTTCCCGTTTTCGACATAATCAGCGTAAAAATAAGCAAAATGCACAAAAATGTTTTTATTTGTAAAAAAGAGTCGAAATCAAAAACTGAGTAGTTTTCAACTTATCCACACCGAAAACAATGAAAAACGTGGAAAAAGTGAGGATTTCCACAAAGTTATCCACATTATCCACACAAAAACATATGTTTTTGGTGGATTACTCGAAGGTAAAAAAAGAACGAACGTTTTGGTGAGTTGTTATGAAAATGTAAAATTGTCGAAAAAAAACAGATTGTTTCTTGACTTTTGAGTAGTCAAAAAAACAAAAATATGCGGCACACAAGTCAGAAAATTCAGAAATAAATAAAAAATCACGGTTGATAATTTAATTGACAGGGATTATAATTAAATCCGCTGAAGAATATTTATTTTTAAGGAGGAAATAGAAATGGCACAGATTTCTAAAGATACAAAAATCGGAGAACTTCTCAATATTTTCCCGGAATCCGCACCGATCCTGATGGAGATCGGAATGCACTGCCTGGGATGCCCCGCGTCACAGATGGAGACGCTGGAAGAAGCGGCTATGGTGCATGGGATTGACGGCGGTCTTCTTGTAGAGAAGATCAATGCGGCTATGGCGGCAGCGGAAGCTAAATAGGAAAAGATCCTGGGTCTGAGCCGGGGCCCTGAAGAATTAAGAATAAGAAAAAGAGTGCACCCGCACCGGATCAGGATATCCGGAGCGGATGCACTCTTTTTTGTCTGTAATGCAGATAAATACTGTCGGTACACTAGAGCTGAGCCAGCTTTTGTACGGCGTCAGACGATACGATAACCGCACAGTGTTCTTCCAGAAAAGCGAGCGTAGGCGCATCGGCTTTTTCGGGAGAACCATACTCTGAAAGCATGTTGCAGATTTTGTTGAATTCATTGTCAGTGTGTGAGGACGGCGCAAGGGCGAGGATAAATATATTGTTTTCTTCATCTTTATACAGAGTATTCGCTCCTGCATATACTGGTGCGAGAAGCCGTGAAGCCTGGATTACTCCGTCCAGCGCTGCGAATGAGAAAAGCCGCACTGCAAATTCAGCAGGTGCTTCTTTCTGAGAAGGAATCCCTGCGGCGGCCTCCTTTACCTTGTTAAGCAGATTCAGAAATTCATCTGCTCCCTCCAGCTTTTCAAGGGTATCAAAATTAAGCGTATCTGCGTCTGCAGCAGGTGTGAATTTTGAAAACCGCGTGTCCAGCTCTTCCGGATCTTCTACCTTTGTAATAATAAGGACGATTGAATCGGCGGAAGAAGGGATTGCCTCTATCATCAACGGAATATTTTCCGCTTCGAATCCAAAGTCAAAGGATGCCTGCTGCATCATGTCGCGAAACAATGATTTTGCTTTCTCGGTACCATAGGCAAGCTCGCTCAGCTTCAGATGGCGGGCTGCCAGATCAGCGTGTGTCAGTGTACAACGAATCTGATTTTCATTGAGCTTCTCAATTTTCATAGAATCACATCCTTATACTATATAAGATAATATGCACGCCAAAATGATTTGGATACATATTTCCATGTTCAGTATAAACAAAAAAGCAGAAGATGTAAAGAAAAAAATACTAGAGAGCAGCTATAAAGTTCACTAACGTCCGGATGCGAAACGTCCGAAAACAGAGTCCATTCTCAAGACGTATTCTGCGGGGATGGAGGATGGCTCAGGGCTTCGCTACAGGGGATAAGGGAAACTAAAAGCTGCGGCGACAGACTAAATGCAAGGACTGACGGTGGACAACTCGCATCCGCTCAGACAATTCCACCGTCAGCCCTAACGTCTGTCACCGCAGCTTTAACTTTCCCTAACCCCCATCCGAAGGCACCCGTCGCCACCCTCCATCCCCGCAGAATTTTTCTTAAAATGGGGCTGTTTTCTGGGCTTTTCAAGCCGGGAGTTAATGAATATATAGCTGCTGCGGGAAGCAGGCGCGGCCGGAAGACTTTCGCAGTTGAAAGCCCACAAGCCGCGCCAATTCATGCTTTACAGCCTGTTTAGGGCAATAACACTTCTGTCTGGAAATGCGCAGGAAGCGGAGCGGATGGTTTGAGTATACTTTCTGAGGAAGGGGGCAGCCGGGAGATGTGACTTTGGAGGAATCCGCTGAAAATCTTTAGGGCGGAGAGATGTTGTTAAGCGGCGCGCAGGGATTGTCTGAGCGGAGCGAGTTGCCCGGAGCGCCGCTTTGTATTTAAACATCTCTTCGGCCTGCTAGATTTTCCGGATTCTGGAACGGAACATCGCACGGCTGTCCCCTTTCACAGAATACGTATCGCAAACCATCCGCTCCGCTTCCGAACACATTTCGTCGGGAACTGTTAGTGCGCTAAATAGCTGAACTGCTATTCACACAACATTGGGAGATATGCACAGCAGTGGGATAAAGTATTGAGCTTCCCGGCTATTTATCAACGAATTCACAGGGGTTATGAACAATAAACACATTGCAAAGGGCTCCGGAGATTTTTATAATGGCACTTACAAAGGACAGCAGCTCCTGGTAAATAAATTTAGAGCTGAAAGGAGGAGGGAAAGATTTCTGTTATCCATAAAATGAGGGGCCGGGAAAAATATCCGGCATTCTTTCTGGATCAGACGCCATAGGTCATGGCAGTCCCCAAATGATATACAGATCAAAATGGAGAACTCAGACGAAGAACCCGGAGAGGATCCTGCTGTTTTTTGGTCCGTCGCAGATCTGTCGGCATGTCACGAATGCTTCCTTGTGGAGATGCGGGACGGAAACCTATATTTATCAAGATCCGCCGGGAAAGGAGTATACGCAAATGAGAAGAGATGAAACGGTTTACAGAGAATTGTTTGACGAGCTGGAGCGATACGAGAGGGACGGAGTGGAAATTTCGATAGACGGATACCATGCGAGTCCGCTCCAGATCGTAACGGCTTATATGACGAAGGAGGAAGGCACTTATATGCGGGACTATGTAATGAGTGGCGAAGGAAACATAGAAGCACTGGGATTCACTGATGTGAACATACATAACCAGGCAGAAATCCCCCTTTAACTGCCGGACAAGACTGCTGTATCTGTAAAATGGAAATGTTCTTGTAGTCCAGCTGTATAAATTAGAGTAAAATCTGATGAAACAGGCAAATTATTAATGACGCGGAATGAAAATATGGTATAATAATGCCTGATAGGAGGTGCGGCATGGACGAAAGAGAAAGAAGGGGCGCGGCTTCGGAAAGAAGAGCCCGGGGAAGAGTACCCGTAAGACGCCCTGACAGAAATATTCCCAGGCCGGGAAATGACCGGAAACCGGGAAACGCCCAGAGGCCGGGAGGCAGCCAGAGCCCAGGGAGACAACAGCCGAGGCAGAAGAAAAGCAGCAGGGCGAGGAGAAGAAGACGAAATACGATTATACGCTGGCTGATCCTCATTATTTTGATTATAGTTGCGATCGGAGGATTCGTGATCTGGCGCCGTTACGGTTCATCGAATGAGGAAGCCGATCTGAAACAATATTATGAGCTGGAAGCGGATAACGATCTCGCAGTTGTGATTAATGATGAAGTGATCCGGAAAGATGCGGACACGGCGGACGGACAGACGTCCCCGGCACCGGGAAGGATTTATGACGGCCAGTATTATATCGAATATTCGGCTGTGCGGGAATATATCAACAAGAGATTCTACTGGGATTCAAACGAGAACGTTCTTCTGTACACTCTTCCGGGCGGAAACGTTTCGGTGGGAGTGGGAAGCAAAGAATATACAGATATAACAGAAACGAAAAGTGAAGACTATGTTATCCTGAAGACAGAAGGCAAGACCGCGTATATTGCCCTTCCGTTTATCCAGGCGTATACAAATATGGAATATGCAGTCTATGATGATCCGGTGTCAAGGGCTGTCATCACTTCAGAGTGGGGTGAGATCCAGACTGCGCAGCTGAAAAGGGATACGGAAGTACGTTACCAGGGAGGCGTAAAGAGCCCCATTCTGACAGAAGTGAAAAAGTCAGATCAGGTCACTGTACTGGAGGACGAAGAGGACTGGAAAAAAGTAGCAACAGAGGACGGATTTGTTGGATATGTCAAAACCAGTGCTCTGCGTGACATTCAAACGGAAACAACAGCGAGGGAATTTGAGGAACCGGTATATACGAATATTTCAAAAGACTACACGATTAATATGGCATGGCATAACGTGTCTAATACTGATGCGAACAATTATGTCCTGCAGACAATTGCCGGTACGAAGGGACTTACAACGATTGCGCCGACATGGTTCAGTCTGGCGGATACGGAAGGCAACATATATTCCCTTGCTGATTCTGACTACGTGAACTATGCGCACCAGTCTAACCTGGAGGTGTGGGCTGTGCTCAGGGATTTTCACGGCGGAATCAACTCCTATGAGGAAACATATGAAGTGCTCAGCTATACCTCAAAAAGAACGAAAGTGATCAATCAGGTTATAGCCGACGCTCTTGAAACGGGAGTAGATGGGATTAATCTGGATTTTGAGCTTATTTCTACTGAATGTGGCGAACACTATATTCAGTTTGTAAGAGAGCTGTCCGTGAAATGCAGGCAGAATGGTCTGGTGTTCTCGGTGGATAACTATGTGCCGCAGCCTTATAATGAGCACTATGATATTGAAGAGCAGGGGGCGGTAGCGGATTATGTAGTGATTATGGCGTATGATGAGCACACGGACGGATCTTATGAGGCTGGTCCGGTCGCTTCAATCGGTTATCTGGAAAATGGGATATCGGATGCGCTTCAATCTGTTCCGGCGGACAAGCTGGTTGCCGGAGTGCCGTTCTTTACAAGGCTCTGGCTTGAGACGCCAAAGACGGAAGAACAGCTTGCATCGGAAGCGGGGACAGAAGCGGCTTCATATCCTGATAATATATCCAGCTGGGCTTACGGGATGGATGACGCGGCGGAGGTTGTGTCGTCAATGGGGGCTCAGGTTGAATGGGATGACACGTCGAAACAGAACTACGCCGAATGGGAAACTGAGGAAGGTACCTATAAAATATGGCTGGAAGACCTGCAGTCTTTGGAAGAAAAGCTGAAAGTGATCAAGGCGAACAATCTGGCCGGGGTCGCGGAATGGAGCCTTGGGCAGGAGAGCTCAGGTGTGTGGGATCTGATTCTTCAGTATGTGAACTGACAGATGACTGAATCGGAAAGCGAACACGGTTTTAGAAAGAAATATCCCCTTTCTGCATATATATTTGATATATGCGGAAAGGGGCATTTTATTATGAAAAAGAAAATAGGTCTTATAGCCGTGATGGCAGCTTTGCTGGTTCTGGTCTATTTCTGTCAGCTGGCCGGGGATATGCTGTGGGACAGCGCTGCGAGAGAAAGAGAGACAGCGGCAGCGGGCAGCGCGAAAGAAGGAACTCGTTTGGTTGTTGTGGATCCGGGACATGGAGGAATAGATGCGGGTAAGGTGGGAATAAACGGCGTAGAAGAAAAAGAAATAAACTTAAAAATATCTTTGAAAATAAAAGAAATATTAAATAAGGAAAAAGTTGACGTTATACTGACCAGAGAGAGTGATGAAAGGCTGGCGGATACTCAGGTGTCGGATCTGAAGGAGCGCGTAAGCATTATGAACAATCAAAAACCGGTGCTTGCTGTCAGCATCCATCAAAACAGCTATCACGAAGAATCAGTCAGCGGATCCCAGGTGTTTTATTACACAGATTCTACAGAGGGAAAACAGGCTGCGGAAATTCTGCAGAGATGCTTAAAAGAGCTTGACCCGGAGAATGCAAAGAATGCTGCGGCGAATAATACATATTATATATTGAAAAAAACAGAAGTGCCTGTGGTGATTGTAGAGTGCGGCTTTCTGAGTAATTACAGTGAGGCGGAAAAACTTGCTGAAGAGGCGTATCAGCAAAGTCTGGCGGAGGCTGTGTCAAAAGGTATTCTTCAATATATTCAGTGATGAAGGGCGAACTGAGCCGGGCCAATGATAAAACGGTTTTTTTTTGAGAGGAATAATGCTATAATAGGATGCATGGAGACAATAATAGAGAAAATAGATAAAAATCAAATAGATAAGGAAGTAATAGCAAAGGCCGGAGAGATTCTCAGAAGAGGCGGCCTGGTTGCCTTTCCCACAGAGACAGTGTATGGTCTGGGGGCGGATGCCCTGCAGGAAGCTGCGGCAAAAAGAACATACGAGGCGAAAGGACGTCCTTCTGACAATCCGTTGATTGTCCATATTGCGGATTATGAAGATTTGAAGAAGGTGGCGGTCAATATACCGGCAGAGACGGATATTCTGGCAGCTCACTTCTGGCCGGGGCCGCTGACTATGATATTTGAGAAGAGCGGCGTCGTGCCGTATGGAACGACAGGCGGTCTCGATACGGTTGCGGTCAGAATGCCCGCGGATCCGGTGGCGCGGGCTGTAATCCGGGCGGCGGGCGGTTTTGTGTCTGCGCCAAGCGCGAACACATCCGGGCGGCCGAGTCCGACAACAGCCGGACATGTGGCGGAAGATCTGGCCGGGAAGATTGATATGATCCTGGATGCGGGAGAGGTGGATATCGGTCTGGAATCAACGATTCTTGATATGACTGTGGATCCGCCTATGATTCTGAGGCCCGGCGCCATTACGGCTGAGATGTTCGAGGCGGTGATCGGCGAAGTGGGCGTGGATGAGACGCTGCTTGGAGATGAGAGCAACAAAGCTCCGAAGGCGCCGGGGATGAAATACAGGCATTATGCGCCGAAGGCTCAGCTGATTATCGTGGAGGGAGATCTGAGAGAAGAGATTCTGGCGATACGCCAGCTTGCATATGCGGCGCACAGGCAGGGGCGTAAGATCGGCGTGATTGCCACCAATGAAACGGTTTCCTTCTATAATTATGGCACGGTCAGAAATATTGGGACAAGGGAAAACGAAAAAACAATTGCCAGAAACTTGTACCGGGTGCTCAGAGAGTTCGATGAGGAAGATGTGGAGGCTATATACAGCGAATCGTTTGCTGTACAGGGAATCGGAAGAGCGATTATGAACCGCCTGGAAAAGGCTGCCGGCCATACCAGGGTGTCTGCGTCAGCCGTGGTAAAAAAGCAGCGGTACCGGCGCATCACATTCGTCAGCGGGTCGGATTCGGCCAGAGGCCCTATGGCGGCGGAGATTCTGAGACATTTGGATCTGAAGCAGGAATATGTAATTGACTCAAGGGGAATGGTTGTGCTGTTTCCTGAGCCTGCGAATCAGAAAGCGGAGGCGATCATGAAGAGTGCCCGGATGACATTGGCGGATCATACATCCAGGCAGTTTGATGAAGGGAATCTCCAGGATGACACGCTGATTCTTACGATTGATGAGAGCGAAAAGAATAAGATTATTTCAGAGTATGGCGAGCACGAAAATGTGTACACTTTAAACGAGTTTATAGGAGATACAACGGCGATCCCTGATCCGTACGGACAGCCGCTGGCGGCGTACGGGAAATGCTATGAGGTACTGAACGGGCTGGTTATTAAGCTCGCAGAAAAAATAAATTCATTTGCGGAGGAAGAGTGATGGCAGGAAGAGTAATAGTGATGGAGCACCCGCTGATTGCGCATAAGATCAGCTATATCCGTCAGGAGAGCGTGGGAACAAAGGAGTTCCGGGAAGTGATCGGAGAGATCGCGCAGTTGATGTGTTATGAGGCAACAAGGGATCTGAAGCTGGAGGATGTGAAGATTAAAACTCCGATCGCGGAGATGACCGGCAAAGTGCTTGCGGGCAAGAAACTGGCGATTGTGCCGATTCTGCGTGCGGGAATCGGTATGGTGGACGGGATGCTGTCTCTTATCCCTACGGCGAAGGTGGGGCATATTGGACTTTACAGAGACCCTGAAACACTGGAGCCGGTGGAATACTATTGTAAACTTCCGGCTGATTGTGAGGAGAGGGAAGTCTTTGTGATAGATCCTATGCTCGCAACGGGCGGGTCCAGTACAGCGGCGATTCGGATGCTGAAGGAAAAAGGAGTGAAGAATATTCGTTTCCTTTGCATTATCGCGGCTCCGGAAGGGGTTCAGCGTATGCAGAGGGAACATCCGGATGTAGACATCTATATTGGAGCCCTGGATGAGAGGCTGAATGATCATGGCTACATTGTACCCGGACTGGGAGACGCCGGGGATCGTATTTTCGGCACAAAATAATGGCGGAAATGCACACAAGGGAAAATATTGTAAAGGAGATGGAAGCGGTGGCGGAGAAGAGGAAAGATTATCTGTCCTGGGACGAGTATTTTATGGGTGTGGCAATGCTGTCCGGGATGCGTTCCAAAGATCCTAATACACAGGTGGGGTGCTGTATTGTCAGCCGGGACAACAAGATTTTGTCGATGGGGTATAACGGATTCCCAATCGGCTGTTCTGATGATGATTTCCCGTGGGCAAGAGACGGTGAAGACCCTCTGGAAACGAAATATGTGTATTCTACTCATAGTGAGTTAAACGCGATACTTAACTACAGTGGAGGAAGTCTTGCCGGAGCAAAGCTTTATGTTTCGCTTTTTCCGTGCAATGAGTGCGCCAAAGCGATCATTCAGGCCGGGATCCGCGAAGTGATTTATGATAGTGATAAGTATGCGGAGACTCCCAGTGTGATTGCATCCAAGAGGATGATGGACGCCGCGGGAGTGAAATATCATCAGTATCACAGAACAAACAGAAAGATTGAGATAGAATTATGATTCGGACGATCCAGACGAAGGAGATTGCGGATAATATCAGCGAGATGTGTATTGAGGCAAATCACTGTCTTTCACCGGATATGTCGGATGCTCTGAAGCGGGCGGAGGCTGGGGAAAAGGCGCCTCTTGGCAGGAAAATCTTATCCCAGCTGCGGGAGAATCTTGAAATTGCTGCTTCGGATATGATTCCGATCTGTCAGGATACAGGGATGGCGGTTGTGTTTCTTGAAGTGGGACAGGATGTGCATCTGGAGGGAGACGGCCTCGAGGATGCGGTGAATGAAGGTGTGAGACGCGGCTATACGGAAGGCTATCTCAGGAAATCCGTAGTGGGAGACCCGCTGATCCGGGATAATACAAAAGATAATACGCCGGCGGTTCTTCATGTGCGCATTGTGCCTGGCGATCAGGTGAAGATTACAGTTGCGCCGAAGGGATTCGGAAGTGAAAATATGAGCCGGATTTTTATGCTGAAGCCTGCGGAAGGTATAGAAGGCGTCAAGGAGGCTGTGCTTACCGCTGTCCGGGACGCCGGGCCGAATGCGTGCCCGCCTTTGGTTGTGGGAGTGGGAATTGGAGGCACTTTTGAAAAGTGCGCCCTCATGGCGAAAGAAGCGCTGCTCAGAGAGGCGGGGAGCCACTCTCCGATTTCGTATATAAAAGATATGGAGAAAGAGCTTCTTGAAAGAATCAACATGCTTGGCATAGGGCCGGGCGGGCTGGGCGGGACAACAACGGCTCTTGCCGTGAATATCAATACCTATCCCACGCATATCGCGGGACTGCCTGTTGCTGTTAATATTTGCTGTCATGTGAACCGCCATGTTGTCCGCGTGATCTAAACCGGACGCAAAGCTCATAACAGTTCGGCCTGCGCCATCTGTAAAGCCGCGCTTTGCGTTCGTTGTGGTGGAGAAAATAGCACAAGGCAGTATAGAAAGGAAAATGGAAAATGGAAAAACATATTACTGTACCTGCGGATAAAGAGGTCCTGTCCTCTTTGAGATCGGGGGACTACGTATATATTACAGGCACTATCTATACTGCGAGGGACGCTGCGCATAAAAGGATGGATGAAGCGATCCGGAAAGAAGGAAAACTGCCTGTGGATCTGAGAGGACAGGTGATCTATTATATGGGGCCCTCGCCGGCGCGGCCTGGACGGCCGATTGGTTCAGCCGGACCAACTACTGCAGGCAGAATGGATAAATACACCCCCCGCCTTTTGGATCTGGGGATGGGGGCGATGATCGGAAAAGGAAAAAGAAGCAGTGAAGTGATTGAGGCTGTTGTGAGAAACAGAGCTGTATATTTTGCTGTGGTGGGCGGTGCGGGGGCGCTTCTGTCTAAGTGCATCATATCTTCGGAGGTTGTGGCTTATGATGATCTGGGGACAGAAGCGATACGCAGATTAACGGTTGAAAAGTTTCCGGCTATTGTAGTGATCGACAGCCTTGGGAATAATTTGTACGAAACCGCAGTGCGGGAATATGCGGTAAAAGAAAATGGGAATGCAGAGGAGAAAATATCATGAAGCGCATATTGATGATGGTGCTGAGAAATTTATATATGGTGCCATTCGCCTGGATCCGTCTCTGTTATAGAGCGGCTCATGTCGATAAATATACAGAGGAGGATATGTATGCGTTTCTGCGGTGGATTGACCTGCGTGCGAACCGGGGAGGAAATGTGCATATTGACGTCCATGGGCAGGAAAATATTCCTGCGGAAAACGGGTTTATGTTTTTTCCAAACCACCAGGGGTTATATGATGTTCTTGCGGTAATTGAGGCGTGTCCGAAGCCGTTTTCCGTGGTGGCGAAAAGGGAAGTCGCGGGCATCCCTTTTCTGAAACAGGTTTTTGCCTGTATGAAAGCGTATATGATTGACAGGGAAGATGTACGGCAGGCTATGCAGGTTATTATTAATGTCGCCGGAGAAGTGAAAAGCGGGAGGAATTATTTAATCTTTGCAGAAGGAACCCGCTCCAAAAACGGAAATCATGTCGGGACATTTAAGGGAGGCAGTTTTAAAGCAGCGACAAAAGCGAAGTGCCCGATTGTGCCGGTGGCTCTGATTGACTCATTCAAACCTTTTGATACAAATACATCGAAACCGGTTACGGTACAGGTGCACTTCCTGAAACCTCTTTACTATGAAGAATATAAAAATATGAAAACTACAGAGATTGCAGCTGCTGTACAGGAAAGGATTCAGGAAACGATAAATGCTAACATATGATTAAGAAAATGATTCGGCAGCAAAATTATACGAGCATAAATCCGTCTTCTGATGACAGATGGCTGAACTGTTACCAATGAATTTTTATTTAAAAAAATCGTTGACATTGCTTGACGGTTTTAGTATAATAAGTTTCGCACATCGGTGCAGAATTGAATAACTGCTGTAGTGAATCCTACAGTCGAATTCAGAATCAGGAGAAATACTCAAGAGGCTGAAGAGGCGCCCCTGCTAAGGGTGTAGGTCGGGAAACCGGCGCGAGGGTTCAAATCCCTCTTTCTCCGTTTGATATTATCCTAAAAACTACTGGATATATCCGGTAGTTTTTGTATATTTTGTGTTAAGTTGTGGATAATATCAAGTAAATATACCAGATATAGAGCCGAAAAGAAAAAGTTGAAAAACTTGTAAAAAACTGTTGACAAACAGTGGTGAGAAATGGTAATATATCTAAGCTGACTCGCGAGAGACAGCAAAACAAAAAGAAAATTAAAAAAGTTCTTGACAAAGCGGAATGGATTTGATAAAATATCAAAGCTGTCGCTTGAAAAGAACGACAGGAACCTTGATAACTGAACAATAGACAACAACCCTTGAAAATTTCTTTGAAGAGAAAATTTCTAAGAACGGTTCATACGAACCAAACAACAGTAAAAAGGGAAGAATTAGCTAGTAGTTAGTTCTGAACTGGACACAAACACTTTTAACGAGAGTTTGATCCTGGCTCAGGATGAACGCTGGCGGCGTGCCTAACACATGCAAGTCGAGCG
>CALWTQ010000027.1 GCA_944384505.1 uncultured Mediterraneibacter sp. | reverse complement strand
ATAAGGGCGTGTAGCTCAGGTGGTAGAGCACTTGACTTTTAATCAAGTTGTCCGGGGTTCGAATCCCCGCACGCTCATGAGTAGTGATCCGGGAATCGTTATTTCCCGGGTCTTTTTGCTTAAAGCCTTTTTTCTAATATAAAAAAGCCGGATATAATATCCCGGCTGAGAAAAGAGGAAATTTATATAAAAAAGCATATCGCTTTGTATGTTTATAATATAAACTTTAAGTGTGAGAAGTATGTGTTGAATATATGAAAAACATGTAAAGTTTATTTAGAGTAAAGAGGAAAAAATGTGAGAAAAAACAGAGAGTATTTATATGAAAAACTGAAGCGCTATTCGGAGTCTGACTATTATCCCTTCCATATGCCCGGGCATAAACGCAGGAAAGGGCTGACAGGTGCGAATCTTCCTTATGAAATCGACATTACAGAGATTAGTGGCTTTGATGATCTTCACCATGCAACAGGGCTTCTCAGGGATGCTCAGGAAAGCGCGGCAGAGCTTTTCCATGCAGAGGAGACTCATTATCTGGTGAACGGAAGCACAGCCGGAATACTGAGCGCTGTTCTGGGAGCAACGCGGCCGAGAGGGAAAATTGTGATGGCCAGGAACTGCCACAAATCTGTGTATAACGCGGTGACATTAAACAACCTTACTCCGGTGTATGTTTATCCCCGCCGGTGGGGCGAGGATGATGATAAGAGAGTTTCGGAAAACAGGTGCACGCTCAATGGACAGATCGTGCCAGGTGATGTGGAACGCCTCCTGAATACGGAGGCGAATGTACAGGCGGTTGTAGTTACTTCGCCTACATATGACGGGGTTATATCTGATATAAAAGCTATTGCAGCCGTCGTACACCGCAGGGGAATTCCATTGATTGTAGATGAAGCGCACGGAGCTCATCTGGGCTTTCACCCGTATTTCCCGGAAAATAGTAACCAAAATGGAGCGGATCTTGTTATACATAGTCTGCACAAAACTCTTCCGGCGCTGACACAATCCGCACTGCTTCATATTAATGGGGAGCTTGTGGACCGAAGGAGTGTGCGAAGGCATCTGCATATGCTACAGTCCAGCAGTCCATCCTATGTACTGATGGCCGGGATTGATGAATGTGTGAGGTGCCTGGAGGAAAACCAGAATGAGATCTTCGGGACGTATACAGAACTGCTAAATAAGACGAGAAAGAGGATCGGGAGACTGCGGAATCTCCGGCTTATTGATGCAAGCTGCTGTGATCCCTCTAAGATTCTGATTTCCTGTGAGAACCTTATTGAAAAAAGCTCTAAAAAAATAAAAAAATATACAGGAAAAGATTTATATGATGAATTGGGAGCGCAGTACCATCTTCAGATGGAGATGGCAGCGCCTGATTACATTATTGCCATGACTGCTCCGGGCGATACGGTGTACGGAATGCAGAGACTGGCTGCAGCGCTGGAAGAAATTGACCAAAAACTTGTAAAAATCAACTTGAATGAAGGAAAACCTGCAAATATCTCTCTGAGCGGGGAAAATAAGGCGGTCCTGACGCCAGCCGCAGCGGTACGAACAACTTCCGTGATGCCGGCGTTTTCTATGCAGGAAGAGAAAACAGTTGTATCCCTCGGCTGGCAGAAATGCGCAGGGCGGATTGCAGTGGAATTTGCCTATGTATATCCACCGGGCATTCCGCTTATAGTGCCGGGGGAAAGAATATCTGAGGAGACGGCGGAACTGCTTGTATTTTATGAGACAGAAGGCTTTCGGATAGAAGGAACACAGGAACAGGGGAGAATCGAGGTGCTGATAAATGGGTAAGATTTATTATGTAATGGGGAAAAGTGCGTCAGGGAAAGATACGATTTATAAAAAGATGATGGAAGGGCATCAGGAGCTGCGCACGATAGTTCCTTATACAACGCGTCCTATCCGTGAGGGAGAGAGAGATGGCGTGGAATATTTTTTTGTGGATGATGAGAGGCTCAGGCAGATGCAGGAAGCGGATCAGGTGATTGAAGTACGCTCCTATAATACCAGGTGTGGCATATGGACGTATTTCACAGCGGATGACGGACAGATTAACCTGAAATCCTACAATTATCTTGTTATTGGGACGCTGGTGTCTTACCGTGCACTGAGAGATTATTTTGGAGAGGAATACCTGGTTCCGGTATACATTGAGGTGGAAGCCGGCCTGAGACTTTCCCGGGCGCTTGAGCGGGAGCGCGGTCAGGACGCACCTAAATACGCGGAGATGTGCAGGAGATTTCTTGCGGATGAGGAGGACTTTTCGGAGGAGAATCTGAGACAGGCAGGTATTACGAAGCGGTTTCAGAATGTGGAACTGAACAGCTGCATAAAAGAGATTGAGGAATATATGGGGCTATAACTCCGGGTGAGATTGTGTTATACTAAGCATAGCTATTGAATTGAATTTTACAGTCGGCAGGTGATAAATATGAGTAGTTTTAAAGATGTTGTAGGACATAAGAATATTATAAAATATATCCAGAACGCGGTATCGGCAGACGCGGTTTCCCATGCATATATATTGAACGGAGAACGAGGATCGGGGAAAAAGCTTCTTGCGAATCTTTTTGCCATGAGTCTGCAGTGCCAGAACCGCGGCGAAGACGGAGACGCATGCGGGAAATGCCAGTCCTGCAGACAGGCGGTAAATGGAAATCAGCCGGATATTATCCGCGTTACCCATGAAAAACCGAATACGATCAGCGTAGATGATATCCGGGTGCAGGTAAACGATGATATCGTAATCCGGCCTTACAGCAGCAGGTACAAGATTTATATTATTGCGGACGCGGATATGATGAGCGTACAGGCGCAGAACGCGCTGCTCAAAACGATTGAGGAGCCGCCGGAGTATGCGGTAATCATGCTGCTTACGGAGAACGCGGAGACGCTGCTCCCAACGATCCGCTCCAGATGCGTGATGATGAAACTTCGCAATATCAAGGATCAGCTTGTAAAGAAATACCTCATGGAACAGTTGGAGGTGCCGGATTACAAAGCAGACGTCTGCGTGGCTTTTGCCCAGGGGAATATGGGGAAAGCCATCATGCTGGCAAATTCGGAGCACTTTAATGAGATAAAGGAAGAGGCAGTGCATCTTCTGCGCAACATTAATGACATGTCTGTGTCCGAGGTGATGGAGGCAGTAAAACGGTGCATGACCTATAAGCTGGAAATCAATGATTATCTGGACATTATTGCGATCTGGTACAGAGATGTTCTGATCTATAAGGCGACAAAGAGTGTGGACCGGGTGGTATTCTCTGATCAGATGAAGTATATCAGAGAGCGGGCAAGCAAGAGCTCTTATGAGGGAATTGAGAATATTCTGGATGCACTGGAGAAAGCAAAAGCAAGGATGAAGGCGAATGTAAACTTCGAACTGGTAATAGAGCTTCTTCTGCTTACAATAAAGGAGAATTAAAAAATGACAAAAGTGATCGGCGTAAGATTCCGGACGGCAGGGAAGATATATTTCTTTGCTCCGGGAAAGTTTGACATAAAGCAGGGAGACAACGTAATCGTTGAAACGGCCCGTGGCGTGGAATTCGGCCGGGTGGTAAGCGGGCCCAGGGAAGTCCGCAGCGAAGATGTGGTTCAGCCTCTCAAATCAGTGATCCGTATGGCGGGAGAGCAGGACAGAAAAACTGTGGAAAAGAACAAACAGAAAGAAAAAGAGGCATTTAAGATCTGTCAGGAAAAGATCCGGAAGCATGGACTTGAAATGAAGCTGATTGATGTGGAATATACATTTGACGGCAATAAGATCCTTTTCTATTTTACGGCGGATGGAAGGATTGATTTCAGGGAGCTTGTAAAGGACCTGGCCGCAGTGTTCCGCACAAGGATAGAGTTAAGACAGATCGGAGTGCGTGATGAGACGAAGATACGCGGGGGATTAGGGATCTGTGGCCGTGCATTGTGCTGCAGCACTTATCTGACAGAATTTTCAGCGGTATCGATTAAAATGGCGAAGGAGCAGAACCTTTCTCTGAATCCGACAAAGATATCAGGGGTGTGCGGAAGACTGATGTGCTGCCTGAACAATGAAGAGGAGACATATGAAATCCTGAACAGCCAGCTTCCTTCCACGGGCGACACAGTAACGACGAAGGAAGGACTGACAGGTGTAGTCCAGTCGCTCAGCGTACTGCGCAAGAAAGTAAAAGTCATTGTAAATCTTGATAACGATGAGAAAGAAATCCGTGAATATGATGCAGATGATTTGAAATTTAAACCTAGAAAAAGAAAGCAAAAAATTTCTAAAGAAGAGATGAAAAAGCTTGCTGCACTGGAAAAGAAAGAAGGAGCATCGAAGTTAGATGACAAATAGCAATAAGGAAACAGAGCTGAGGCCCGGTGAACGTCTGGATGACCTTCAGCTCAATGGCCTGGAGCTGATCCAGAACCCGGACAAGTTCTGTTTTGGTATAGACGCGGTATTTCTCTCGGATTTTGCGAAAGTAAAACCGGATGAGACTGTGCTTGATATGGGGACGGGGAACGGCATTATCCCGATCCTTCTGTCAGCAAAAACACAGGGGCGTAAGTTTACCGGCCTGGAGATCCAGGCGGAGACAGCGGATATGGCGCGGCGGAGCGTTGCGCATAATCATCTGGAAGATCGGATTGAGATTGTGACAGGAGATATCAAAGAGGCGGCGAATATTTTTAAGCCGTCCTTTTTTGACGTAATTACGATAAACCCGCCTTATATGATAGCAGAGCACGGACTGAAAAATCCTGATGACGCAAAGGCGGCAGCGCGGCATGAAGTGCTGTGCTCCCTGGACGACATCCTGAGGGAAAGCATGAAACTTCTGCAGGATAAAGGCCGGTTTTATATGGTGCACCGCCCATTCCGGCTGACGGAGATCGTGATAAAGATGAACCGGTATAAGATCGAGCCGAAGAGGATTCAATTTATTCACCCGTATATAGACAGAGAACCGGTACTGGTTCTGATTGAAGGAGTACGCGGCGCCAGGCCCCGGGTTACGATTGAACCGCCGATTGTGATTTACAGTAACAGCTCAGCCATCAGGGGCGAGCGGGAATAAATGGAGGGAAGTATGTCTGGTACACTATATCTTTGCGCGACGCCGATCGGGAATCTGGAGGATATGACTTTCCGCGCTGTGCGCATACTCAAAGAAGTGGATCTGATTGCGGCGGAGGATACGCGTAATAGTTTAAAGCTTCTGAATCATTTTGACATCCGTACACCGATGACAAGCTATCATGAGTATAATAAGTACGACAAAGGCCGTAAGCTGGTGGAACAGCTTTTGGAAGGAAAGGATATTGCTCTGATCACAGATGCCGGGACTCCCGGGATCTCTGATCCGGGAGAAGAACTGGTGCAGATGTGCTATGAAAGCGGGGTGCCGGTGACTGCTGTTCCGGGGGCGGCGGCTTGTATTACAGGGCTTACGATATCCGGGCTCCCAACAGGAAGGTTTGCGTTTGAGGCATTCCTCCCGTCCGATAAGAAAGAGCGGGAGGCTGTTCTGCAGGAATTAAAGGATGAACAGAGAACCATTGTTCTGTATGAGGCGCCGCACCGTCTGGTAAAGACGCTTGAACTTTTAAGCGGACTGCTGGGGGCGAGGAAAGTAAGCGTATGCCGGGAACTGACAAAACGGCATGAGACTGTATATCGGTCAACGCTTGTCGAAGCGGCTTCATATTATGCTGAGAATGCGCCGAAAGGGGAGTGCGTTATTGTGATTGAGGGCCTGAGCCGTCAGGAGATTGAACGGAAGGAACGGGAAAAATGGCAGGATATGGGCATAGGGGAGCATGTGGAATATTACATGGCCCTGGGCATGGATAAGAAAGGCGCGATGAAACAGACTGCAAAGGACCGGGGGATGCAGAAAAGGGAAGTATATAATTATCTGGAAAAGAATAAAGACAAATAGCAGGCGTTGGAGCTATCCAATGCCTGTTATTTTTCCGTCTTTCATAAATACGATTTTCTTTTTGAGTCCCACGGCTTCTTCATAGCGGTTGGTCACATAGAGTACCGTAGTTTTAAGATCGGCATTGATTTCAAGGATATCGCCGATCATCTCAAGTCTGCGGTCCTCATCCTGCCGGGCAAAGTCTTCGTCTACGAGAAGTACTTTGGGACGGCAGACAACAGCCCGGGAGAGAGCGACCCTCTGCTTGTCCGCAGGGGAGACTGACCGCAGCTTTTTCTCAAGAATATCTGTGATGCCGAAAAACTGGGCCGCTGCCTTTACGCGGCTGTCGATTACATTTCTCGGAAGATTGCGAAGCCGAAGGCCAAGAGCAATATTATCATATACGTTAAAGTGCCTGTAGAGTGTATAATTCTGAAACGCCATTGCAAGCTGCCGGTCACGTGGAAGGATATCGTTGAGGAGCTCGTCCCCCAGATAAATCTTACCTGAGGTGATATCCTCCAGCCCGCCGATCATGCGGAGAACTGTGGATTTGCCGCATCCGCTGGGGCCGTGAAAGATAACAAATTCGCCGTCGTCTATATGGAGACTAATATCGTTTACAGAGATAAACCCATTTGGATAAGTTTTTGTCAAGTGTTCGAAGGTCACACTGGCCATAAAAACACCTCCCAGTCAAATCATGTCTTTATTTTAACACAAAGACTTACGACCGACAATCCCAAAGACCTATCCGGCTGCAAGCATGAGATCCCCCAGAATTACACTGGCCGCGAGTCCTGCAAAGGTGGCCAGAAGAGCGCCGGCCAGTGTATACCGGGAATGCTTTACGCCTGCTGTCATGAAGTATACGCTCATCGTATAGAAAATGGTTTCTGTACAGCACAGAGTGATTGACGCAATAAGGCCAATACGGGAATCCGTGCCGAATTCTTTAAAAATATCAAGGAGGAGTCCGGTCGCGGCCGAGGAGGAGAACATCTTTACGATTGTGAGCGGCACAAGCTCGCCGGGAAAGCCGATACCGGAGGTGAATTTTCCGAGCAGTGCGGCGATAAAATCGAGAAAACCGGAGGCTCTGAGAATACCGACCGCCGCCATAAGCCCGATCAGAGTGGGCATGATTCGGATCACAGTAAGAAAACCGCTGCGCGCTCCTTTGATAAAAGATTCGTAGACGTTAATCCCGGACAGGATCCCGTATATAACAATACTCAGGATAATAAACGGAACGATAAAATCGGAAATGTAGAGAAGAATGTGCATAGACGCCTCCTGAAAGTACATACATGTCTGTAAACTATATGAGCTACAGGAAAGTCTTATGAATGGAAAAAGAATGTACGGAATATTGTCTGTGCCGTGGACATAGGATAGAAGAAAGAAAACTTTAGGAGTTTCTATGCGCTCTTTTTATTCTGATAAGAATCCATTTATAAATAAGAAAAAGGCATCAGAAAGGATCATCAGCATCAGCGTGGTGATGCTTTCGTTTGCATCTGTCATTGCCGCAGCAGGGTGTAATGTGCTGCAGGCAGGAAGTGGAGCAGAGGAAAACCAGCGGTTTGAGAAATATACAGGGGAATTGTTCCGAAGCGAGATATCGTCCGACACAGTGAGCCTGCACTATACATTGAAAGATCCGGCAGCATATGGAATATCGGGATGTGAGCCTACATTCGGGACAGTCGTGTCAGACGCGGAAACAGTGAAGGCGTCGGCGGAAAATATGCAGCAGGCGCTGCTGGAATATACCTATGATGATCTGGACGTCCAGAACAGGCTGACATATGATCTGTTAAACTATCAGCTGAAAATGATGAAAAAACAGGCTGATTATATTTTATATGAAGAGCCTCTCAGTCTGGTAAGCGGCGTGCAGACACAGCTGCCGGTTGTTTTGTCCGAGTATCAGTTTTATAACCGGGAGGACGTGGATACATACCTGGAGCTTTTAGAGACAACAGGAGATTATTTTGACCAGATTCTGGAATTCGAGCGGGAAAAGGCAGAGGCAGGTCTTTTTATGGCGGATTACGCGGTGGATACGGTGATCAGCCAGTGTCAGGCATTCATTGATATGGGGGACGGGAATTATCTGTACTCTACGTTTGTGGATAGAGTTGGAGAAGTAGATGGATTGACAGAGAAAGAAAAAAGTGACTATATACAGGATAATGCACTTGCTATACAGGATAATGTTATCCCGGCATATGAGAAGATGACTGCTGATCTGGAAAAGCTGAAAGGAAGCGGCCAGAATGAGAAGGGGCTTGTCTGGCTCCCAGAGGGGAAAGAATATTATGAAATACTGGTAAAACAGTCTGTGGGAACGGACCGCTCTGTAGAAGAGCTGGAGGATATGACCCGCCGCCAGATAACAGACGATCTGGAAGCTATGGAACAGGTGTTGGGAATTACGGCTGAAGAGGCGAAGGAGACTGCGGCAGGAATGGAACAGGGGAGCGCTGAGCTGATTTTGAGTCACCTGGAAGACGGAATTACTGCGGCATTTCCGGAAGCTCCTGAGACGAATCTGGAAGTGAAATACGTCCCGGAGGCGATGGAGGAACATTTAAGCCCTGCATTTTATATGATCCCTGCGATTGATAACACCGGGGAGAATGTGATCTATATTAATCAGGCACAGATGGGAGACGACCTGACTTTATTTACGACACTGGCCCATGAAGGGTATCCCGGGCACCTGTATCAGAACGTGTACTATGAAAGTACAGACCCGGATCCGATCCGGAGTATATTCAGCTTTGGCGGATATACAGAAGGCTGGGCAACATATGCGGAAATGGGCAGTTATTATCTGATGCCGCTGTCAAAGGAGCAGTCCGTACTCCTCCAGAAAAATGCGTCTATCATCCTGGCTCTTTATGCCCTGGCAGATATGGGGATACATTACGACGGATGGGACCGGATGGCAGCGGTTGAGTTCTTTAAAAACTACGGGATCACAGATGCGGAGACAGTGGAGCGGATCTATGAACTTATAATCGGTTCACCGGCCAACTATCTGAAATATTATATCGGATATGTAGAATTTCTTGAGCTGAAAAAAGACTGGATTGAAGAAAAGGGCGATGCGTTTTCGCAGAAAGAGTTTCATGAGGCGGTTCTGAATGTGGGGCCTGCGCCCTTTGAGATTGTTGAGGACTATATGTGGAAAGTATTAGAAGAATAGGGGCTGAGGAGGGAGCGGGATGTTGAATTATCTGTGGGCCGGTATGATCCTTGTGGGTATTATTTTCGGGGCTTTTAACGGGAGAATGCAGGATATTACGAATGCAGCGCTGGACTCGTCAAAAGAGGCTGTGACGTTATGCATTACGATGATCGGGGTAATGGCCTTCTGGACCGGGATCATGGAGATCGCGTCCAGAGCGGGAATTATCCGGATGGCGTCTGATAAAATGAGACCTCTTCTTAAATTTCTGTTCCCGTCGCTTCCGGCAGAACACAAGGCAAATGAACATATTTCTACGAATTTCATTGCGAATTTCCTCGGACTCGGATGGGCGGCGACTCCGGCGGGCCTTAAGGCCATGGAAGAACTTGAGAAACTGGAAGAGGACAGGAGAAAAGGAAAAGCGGCCGGACCTGCAAGAAAAAAGGGGATTGCCGGTAATGAGATGTGTACTTTCCTTATTTTAAATATTTCATCCCTGCAGCTGATTCCCATGAATGTAATCGCTTACCGGAGTCAGTATGGGAGCGTGAATCCGGCAGGGATCATCGGAGCGGGGATTGTGGCCACGATGGTGAGCACCGGGGCGGCGGTGGTGTTCTGCAAAGTGATGGACCGGGGGAGGAGGGCGTGATGGCTCTCTGTACAACTGTACATCAGTCACCGGATTTTACGCGACATAAAACCGCTCTTTGATGACAGCTGAAGGAACTGGTGCGAAAAAGTGTAAATATTGTCAAAATTTGTATTGTTCTTTAATGTTCTTTTAATCTTTCAAAGATATACTGCCATTAAGAATTAAGAGAGGAGGCAATACAATATGAAGAAACAATATTTTGTACTTTTAGCAGGTTTAATTTTATCATTTGCAGTGCTGACTGGATGTGGCGCAAATCCTTCCGGCCAGTTGAACACCACTTCGGAAAGTGGAAATAATAGCGGATCCAGCAGTAATTCGTCAGGACAATCGACGGAAAAAGAGCAGGAGCTGCAGTCTGAAATTGATGCTTTGCGTCAGGAACTTAATGAATTAAAATCGGCTGATACACAGAACGCACAGAATTCCACTCCGTCATCGGACAACAGCCAGACAACAGGCGGCAGCCAGACAACAGATAACAGTCAGGCACAGACGGATTCAGCAGCTCAGGTACAGAATAACAATTCAGGAGCCGCGTCAAGCCGGCAAAGTCCGAATGTCAGCATAAGTCTGGAGCAGGCGAAGCAGACCGCGCTTGCGAGAGTGGCCGGAGCAACAGACAGAGATATGACGATTCATCTCGACTTTGATGATGGATGGTATATATATGAAGGAGACATTCTGTATAACAGAGTAGAATATGAATTTGAAATTGACGCAAATACAGGTACTATCCTAAAGTGGGAAGAGGAAAGATGGTAAATAATATATAATTTTCAGGAGGATAAAAGGAATGAAAAAATTAGGAACAAAAGGTATTGTAGGAATTATTGTCGGAGCTGTAGTTATCCTGGCAATTGCTGTAATTGTAGCAATTATGGTATTAAGAGTTGACGGGACAGAAGCGCAGCAGATCGCGATTCAGCAGGCAGGCGGAGGCGAAATTATCTCTCAGGAAGTCAGCAGCGAAGGCCTGTGGAATGAATACCAGTATCTTGTTGTGAATGGAGATAATTGGTACGAAATTGAAATCGGCGGTTTCGGTAATATAGAAGGAATTGAATCCGGGACAGGAAACAGTTACAGATATTAATATCAAGAAAGCGGCTCCGCCAGAAGATATGGTGTATCTTCTGGCGGAGCTGTTGCCACAACTGTAACAGTTCAGCCCGCGCCATTCGGAAAACCGCACTAACGTGCTTACTGCGGCTGCCCCGCTGTTTTCCTCATAAGCGGGCGCTCAGCTCATGAAACTGCACGCTCGAAAAATCATGCGAGCATGATTTTCTCTCCCAGGCAGCTCCATGGCTGAACTGTTACCCACACCTTCAGAAAATATAAAAAAAGTTCTTGCAATTGCCAGCTCCCTATGATATCATAAAAAACGGTCACTGCGGAAGCGGTGACTGCACTGAGGCCCCGTGGTCAAGCGGTTAAGACATCGCCCTTTCACGGCGGTAACACGGGTTCGATTCCCGTCGGGGTCATTGCACGTAAGCGACCAAAGAATGGGCGCTAAGTGCTCATATTATACTCAAGGCGCAGTAGCCAAGTGGTAAGGCGTGGGTCTGCAACACCCTGATTCACGAGTTCAAATCTCGTCTGCGCCTCTCTGAGGGCCTGGAAAACAAAAGTTTTCCAGGCTTATTTTATTTTTAGACGGACTGGATGTGAATTCTAACATTCTGGAAACGTAAGTAACAATTCGTGGTGTCTTTGCCGTTGAAAAAATATTCCCCTTCCTATATACTGGTACTGTGTTTTTACATACTGATGCTGCTTTTATAAAATAACATTAATGAAGCTATGAGCAGACACAGAGGGCAGTATTGAAGGAGTATAAAATGAGAGTAATCAGAAAACAAATGAAAAAAGAGGGGAGAAGTTCCCTTAAGAGACACTATGCGGTTTTTGTGGCGGCCTGCCTGATTGCGGCGTTTCTGTCTGCCGAATTTACCGGTTCTCTTAATTTTTCTTCGGCGCAGAATGAAGAACGGTATATTCAGCAGAGTTATGAGAGAGTTCAGGAGGGGGAAGATGATCTTCCGGAATTTGTAGTTACCACTACGATGGGAAGTGTGGACTGGTCGGATGTCCTCCGGGTTATGGCTGAGAGAAATACCCAGGCCGGACGGGAACTTGCGAATGAGATCCGGGAAAATGAGATTGAGGAGTCTAAGCAGGGCAGCCCTATGTTCGGGCGGACGAGGGGCGTGCTCTCCAATGTTGTCAACCAGGTCAGCTCCGGTTCCATACTGGTAACAGCGGCAGCGGCGATCGGGTCAATCACAGGCTCTGACAACCTTGGAATTTTGATTCTGATCATTTTAGGCGCTCTGGGGATGTTTCTGCTATGGTTTCTCATTCAGAATACATTTCCTGTAGTAATACGAAGGATATTCCTGGAGGGGATGAACTACGAGAGGGTCACGCCGCAGCGTTTTATCTTCCTGCTGAGGATCCGGAAGTGGCTGAAAGCTTCCTGGATCATGTTTGTCAAGTATATGTATTATTTTTTCTGGTGCTTTACAGTTTTGGGGATTGCGGTGAAGCGGTATTCCTATTTCATGGTTCCGTTTATTGCCGCGGAGAATCCGGATATGACGGCGCGCCAGGCGATCACGTTGTCCAGGAAAATGATGAAAGGACACAAATGGGAGTGCTTTGTATTTGAACTGTCTTTTATCGGCTGGGAGATCCTGGGATTGCTTACCATGGGTGTGTTCAATATTTTCTATACGAATCCCTACAAGACCGCGGCGTTTACACGGTATTATGCAGAGTTGCGGATGATGGCCAAGGAGGCGGGAATCCCGGACGCGGAACTTCTGTATGACACGTATCTGTATGAGAAGGCAAATGCGGGCATTCTGGCGGCGAAGTATGCAGATGTGATCAATGTGATGGAGAATCCGCCGGAGGAAACACTGGAAGAGGCGGGGCTGACCGGATGGCGCGGTTTTCTGGCGCGCAATTTCGGCATTCTGCTCTTTCGGAGAGAACAGGAGCGCCGGTATGAGAAGCGGCAGGAACAGACTGTACGGCTTCAGGCGCTGATGGACGACGCCAGAGGAGAAGCTTACCCGGTAAGGCTCTATCCGATTCCGGAGGAGGAGCGCAGACGTCTGGTTCAGTCTCTCAACTATATGAGACATTATTCGCTCTGGTCTCTGATCGTGATATTCCTGGGGCTGTCATTCTTCGGATGGCTGCTGGAAGTGGGGATGCATCTTGTGGCGTACGGCGAATTTGTAAACAGAGGATCACTGCACGGACCATGGATCCCGATCTACGGAACCGGAGCAGTGCTGATACTCACGGTCCTGAATCGGCTGAGAAAGAATCCGGCTCTGGAATTCGTGGCGACAATTGTACTGTGCGGGACTCTGGAATATATGACATCCCTTGTGATGGAGATCATGAGCGGCGGTACGAAATGGTGGGATTACAGCGGATATTTCCTGAACCTGAACGGAAGGATCTGCGCAGAGGGACTGCTGGTGTTTGGCATCGGCGGCCTGGCTATCGTGTATGTACTGGCTCCGATGACTGACAACCTTCTGGAAAAGGTAAATGAAAAACCGGTCAAGGCAGTGTGTGTTGTACTGCTGGCGGTGTTTATCGCGGACGCGGCCTATTCGCAGATCCATCCGAATGTAGGAAGAGGCGTTACAGATATTGAGGAGGACGTCTCCTTGTTGCCACATCCTGAAAGCGGAAATAGTCCGGGCGGTGCCGTGACTGTGTGTACTCAAACTGAATTCCATTATCATCAAAAGTCTGGCTCGTAATAACGGCCATGCAGTTATAATCCTGCAGGTCAATATATTTCTCATCGATCTGGGTTACACGTTCCACAGTGAGCGTCCGCTTACTGGTAGTAATCGTAATGCCCAGATCATTTTCAAGATAATCGTAGATAGATTGTGATGCGATCCCGGGGGTGAGCCCCGGGATTACTTCTTTTAAGAAATAATTGTGATCCAGGATGAGTGGCTTTCCGTTCAGAGAACGGAGCCTTTGGATATAATAAAGCTCAGAGCCTTTTTTAAAGCCGGTTTTTTTCTCAATTTTTTCATCTGCCGTGAGCTCAGTGAAGAGCAGGACTTTGGTAAAGGCAGTGCGGTTGTTACGGATAGCGGACTCCTTAAAGGATTCGATTCCGCCTACGGTAAAAGAGGTCTGCTCAACAGGCTGGAAAATATTCCGGACGCCCTTGCCGTGCATGGGCTGCACATATCCGTCGGCCGTCAGCTCGGCAAGAGCGCGCCGCACTGTGTTGCGGGAGCAGCTGTACTCTGTGACCAGAGTATTTTCTGAGGGCAGCATCTCCTGATAGGCGTACACTTCACTTTCGATTTTTTCTTTTAAGTCTCTGTAAATATGGTCATATTTTGCTTTTGGCATTGCTGTAATCAACTCCTGCTTGTTTAAACATCTTGTTCTATTATAAAAATCCTATGTACTAAAATCAAGTCAAACAGCGCCAAAAACCGACTTTCTATTTGTGTTTTGGCAGAAGTAACAAAATTGAAATCTGAATTTTGTGCAGGTTTCTGAATCTCAATATTTTTTTAAATCCGATTGACATGTTTAAACAAGAGTGATATATTTGAGTTGTTCAAACAAGTCGCGGGTTTTCTCAAACAAGCGGACAAACACGTGAATAAAGAAAGGAAGTAAAGCGATGGGAAAGTATGATAATGATGTAAAACGTCTGCTGGAACTCGTCGGGGGAAAGGGGAACATCCAGGCAGTTTCCCACTGTATGACCAGGATGCGTTTCGTTCTGGTGGATCCAAAGAAAGCAGATGAGAAAGCGATCGAGGATCTGCCGAGTGTGAAAGGAACATTTACACAGGCGGGGCAGTATCAGGTTATCATCGGAAATGATGTATCTGTATTTTACAATGAGTTTACAGCTTATGCGGGAATCGAAGGCGTGAGTAAGGATGCGGTGAAGGCGGCGGCCAAGACAAACCAGAATCCGCTCCAGAAGATCATGGGAACTCTAGGAGAGATCTTTGCTCCTCTGATCCCGGCCCTGATCTGCGGCGGTCTTGTGCTCGGCTTTCGAAATGTAATCGGAGAGATTAATTTCTTTAACAACGGAACAGAGAGTCTTGCGGACGTATATCAGTTCTGGAATGGAATGTATAACTTCCTCTGGCTGATCGGTGAAGCTGTATTCCATCTGCTCCCTGTAGGTATCGTATGGTCCATCACGAAGAAAATGGGCACGACACAGATCCTTGGTATTATCCTCGGACTGACTCTGGTGTCATCTCAGCTGCTGAACGGTTTCAGCGTTTCTTCTACACCGGCGGATGAGATTCCGGTATGGGATTTCGGTTTTGCACAGGTAAAGATGATTGGCTACCAGGGACAGGTGATCGCGGCGATGATGGCTGGGTTTGTCCTTGTATACCTTGAGAAATTCTTTAAAAAGATCTGTCCGGAAGTAATCAGTATGATCGTAGTACCGTTCTGTTCGCTTGTTCCGGCGGTGATTATCGCGCATACAATCGTCGGACCGATCGGCTGGGCAATCGGCGATGCGATTGGAAATGTAGTTTACGCCGGACTGACATCGAATTTCAGATTCCTGTTCGCGGCAGTGTTTGGCCTGCTGTATGCACCGCTTGTAATGACCGGACTTCATCATATGACTAACGCAATTGACTCTCAGCTTCTGGCGATCCCGCCGAAGACAACAATCCTGTGGCCTATGATCGCGCTTTCCAATATCGCTCAGGGCTCCAGTGTACTTGCTATGTCAGTGCTCCAGAAGAAGAACGAGCGCGCGCAGCAGGTAAACGTACCGGCATGCATCTCATGTTACCTGGGCGTAACAGAGCCGGCTCTCTTCGGTGTAAACTTAAAATACGGGTTCCCGCTTGTGTGCGGTATGATTGGTTCCTGCTGCGCGGCGATGATCTCTGTAGGATGCGGCGTGCAGGCGCTGAGCATCGGAGTAGGCGGTCTTCCGGGTATCTTGTCCATCAAACCGGAATATTACCTGATCTTCCTCGCTGCTATGGCAGTTGCGATTGTGATTCCGTTTATCCTTACATTTATTGTAGGTAAGATGAAACTTACAGAAGAAGACAAATATGGAAAGAAACCTGCGGGAAATGCTCCGGCAGCGGACACAGCAGCAGTATCTGCAGCAGTATCTGCGACAGCATCTGCAGCAGGATCTGATGCAGCTTCTGACGCATCTGCTGGCGTGGAAGCATCCGGCGCAGCACAGAGCGCGGCATCAGACGTGAAAGAGTTAAAATCCATCCTGGATGGAAAGGTAATGCCGATTGAAGAAGCTCCGGACGATGTATTCTCCCAGAAGATTATGGGGGACGGCGTGGCAATCGAGCCTTCTAACACGGTAGTAACCGCTCCGGCTGACTGCGATGTGAGCGTAGTTATGGCTGATACGGGCCATGCGTGCGGTCTGACGCTTCCGAATGGCGTAGAGCTTCTGATCCATGTAGGCGTTGACACAGTGGACATGGGCGGAGATGGCTTCAAACTCCTTGTAAATGAAGGAGACCATGTAAAGGCCGGACAGCCGCTGATCGAGTTTGATCCGGAGAAGATCAAGGCAGCAGGCCATCCGTGCACAACTATGCTGATCGTGACAGCGGAAGGAAATGCGGCAAATATTAAGATGCATTCCGGAATGGAAGCAAAAGCCGGCGAGACGGCAGTGATTTCCTGGGATTAAGAAAGGAAAGGGTTTGAAGTTATGAGCAAAGATTTCAGAAAGAGCACAGTATACCAGATTTACCCGAAGTCATTCTGTGACACCAACAAGGACGGCCTTGGAGACCTCTGCGGTGTAATTGAGAAGCTGGACTATATTAAAGAGCTTGGCGTGGATTATATCTGGCTGACCCCGTTCTTCGTATCTCCTCAGAATGACAACGGATATGATGTAGAGGATTACTACAACATTGATCCGAGATATGGAACAATGGAAGACGTAGAAGAGCTGATTACAGAGGCGGACAAACGCGGCATGGGTCTGATGTTTGATATGGTGTTCAACCATGTGTCTACGCGCCATGAGTGGTTTAGGAAGGCCATGGAGGGAGATCCGTACTATAAAGATTTCTTTTTCTTCCGCAGAGGGAAAGCGGACGGCAGCGCTCCTACAAACTGGGAGAGTAAGTTTGGCGGAAGCGCGTGGGAATATGTAGAGAAGTTTGACGAATATTACCTTCACCTCTTCGATGTGACCCAGGCGGACTTAAACTGGGAAAATGAAAACGTGAGAAAGGAAATCCAGAAGATCGTCCGTTTCTGGATGGAAAAGGGCGTAAAAGGATTCCGCTTCGACGTAATCAATCTGATCAGCAAAGCGGCCATTGAGGACGATGAAACAGGGGACGGAAGAAAATATTATACGGACGGGCCTAAGATCCATCAGTATCTGAAAGAGTTTCACGATACAACATTCGGAACTGATGCTCAGATCGTGACAGTGGGAGAAATGTCCAGCACATCCATCGAAAACTGCTACCAGTATGCGGGACATGACACGGGCGAGCTGTCCATGGTATTTAGTTTCCATCATCTGAAAGTGGACTTTATGGGAAATGAAAAATGGGTGCTTGTTCCGGCAGATTTCCAGAAACTCAAAGATATTATCTTCCAGTGGCAGACAGGCATGGCGGAGCACAATGCATGGAACGCAGTATTCTGGTGCAATCATGACCAGCCCCGTGTGGTATCCCGTTTTGGGGATGAAGGAAAGTACTGGAAAGAGTCCGCGAAAATGCTGGGAACAATCATCCACGGCCTGCGCGGAACCCCGTATGTCTATCAGGGGGAAGAGCTGGGAATGACGAATACAGACTTTACAGACATTTCGCAGTTTAAAGACGTAGAAAGCCTGAATCATTATCAAATCCTGCAGGATAAGGGAATGTCCCCGTCCGATGCTCTGCGTATTGTACAGGTTCACTCCCGTGACAACGGACGTACTCCAATGCAGTGGGATGATACAAAGTATGCAGGATTCTCAGCCGAGGACAGCAAAGAGCCATGGATCGGCGTAAATGGAAATCATACGAAGATCAATGCGGCAGATCAGTTGAAAGATGAGGATTCCGTATTCCATTATTATCAGAAGCTGATCGCACTGAGAAAAGAGCTGGATGTGATTCCTTATGGAGATATCGAGCCGCTGGCGCAGAAAGATCCGTCTGTGTTCGCATACCGTAGAACTTATGAGGGGCATGAAATGATTGTGGCCGCGAACTTCTATGGGAAAGAGTACGAGTGGAAAAACGCGCCGGATCTGGAAGGATTTAAGAAGGTGCTTGGAAATTACGAAGGAGAGCCGGAGCGCTGCGGAGAGAATGGCAGCGAGGGGCTGAGGATGAGGCCATATGAGGCTGTGATCTGGTATAAGTAGGGGCGGCTATTTAGTTCACTAACGCCCTTTGGAAAAACGTCCGAAAACAGAAGCTGTTTCTAAGACGTATTCTGCGGGGATGGAGGACGGCTCAGGGCTTCGCTCCAGGAAATAAGGGAATCTAAGAAGTTCCGGCCACGGATTAAAAGCAGGGCCAGCCGGGGAGCAACTCGCTTCGCTCAGACAAGTCTCCCCGGCTGGCCCAACATCCGTAACCGCAACTTCAAGATTCACTAATTCCCTTTCGAAGGCGCCCGTCGCCATCCTCCATCCCCGCAGAATCTTTCTCGAAATGGGGCTGTTTTCTGGGCTTTCTAAATCGGATGTCAGTGAATATATAGCTTCCAGAAGTAAGGCGCGGCCGGAAGACTTTCGCAATGGAAAGTCTCCAAGCCGCGCCAACTGCGCTTTACAGCTCTGTTTAGGGCAGTGACACTTCCGTCTGGAAATGAGCAGGAAGCGGAGCGGATATTTTGAGCGTATGATCTGAGGGAGGGAACAGGAGGGACATGCGCCTTTGGAGGAATCTGTTGGAAGATCTTAGAAGGCGGAGAGGTGTTGTTAAGCGGTACGGCGGGGGTGTCTGAGTGAAACGAGTTCCCCGGCGTACCGCTTTGCTGTTAAACAACTCTTCGGCTTCTTAGATTCTTCCCAGATTCCGGAACGAAGCATGGTACTCCTGTTCCCTTCATCAGAATACGCGTTACAAAATATCTGTTCCGCTTCCGGACACATTTTAATGGAAGGTGTTAGTGAACTGAATAGCTGCTGTTTTTATTCTGCCGCAGTCTCTTCGGTTTCTTCATCTGTCTCAGCGGCCGCTGCCTTTACTTCTGTTACGGTGACAACGGTTGCTTCGAGATCTGTGGTCAGGTCTACGTCTTTATCTTTTGCGATGTCAAGATCTTTCACGCGGATCGTATCGCCGGCTTTCAGATCGCCGATATCCAGTTCGATCTTCTCAACCAGTGCGGACGGCAGAGCTTTAAAATCTACTTCATGGAGCATCTGCTGCGGAACTCCGGCAACAAGTTTATCTGCGTTGATCAGGTGAATCTCAGCGGATGAGTGAACTTTCTCAGTGCTTACCAGCGCCTGGAAATCAATCTCATCAACCCATCCCTTCATCGCGTTATAATCCACCTCTTTGATCAGGGTATCGAAAGTCTGTCCGTCAACTTCCAGGCGGACTCTTCCGCCTTTGCCTTCTTCTTTCAGCAGACGGTCTACGGCACCCTTCTCCATCTTAAGCGGGATAGATTCTTTCATCTCGCGTCCGAAGAGGTTTCCAGTAACAAATCCTTCTCTTCTAAGTTTTTTGGCTTTAATTGTCAGGTCTCTTTTTTCAGCTTTTAAAGTATTCATTTATCTTTTCCTCCAATCACTGAATCACGCTTAGCAGCCTTCAAGTTTATCGCCCGGCTGCCGAATCTATATTGTAACAGTATTAGATTTCAGACAGCCACGCAGATACGAAAAACAGGTTTTGTTAAGTGTATTTCTTTGCTACACTTATACTATAGCACCGTTGTCAAGGGGCTGAGCTGTTACGATCAAAGGAAAATATTTCTGCGTATTCGTGAAAAATGGCGGGGCATGTGGTAAGATATAGGAAGAATGACCGTAACAGTCTTGCCGTCCCAGTGGCTGAGCTGTTACAAATAAACAGGAGGACTTGAACATATGAAACTTATGATTGCATCGGACATACACGGTTCGGCCCTGTACTGCAGGCGGATGCTGGAAGCGTATGAGCGGGAAGGAGCGGGCCGGCTTCTTCTGCTTGGAGATATCCTTTACCATGGCCCGCGCAATGATCTGCCGGAGGGATATGCCCCCAGGGAAGTGATCGCCATGCTAAATTCGATGAAGGACCAGATCCTCTGTGTCCGGGGAAATTGCGACACGGAAGTGGACCAGATGGTGCTGGAGTTCCCGATTATGGCGGATTACTGTTTCCTGGAGCTGCCCTGCGGCTGTGCACAGGAAGAAAATACACATCAGGACTTGATAACATTATTTGCCACCCACGGACATGTATTCCACCCACATCATCTGCCGCCTTTGAGAGATGGTGATATTTTGTTAAACGGACATACCCATATCCCGGCCTGTGAGGAGATTCTGGATATGAAAGGCGGGACATATCAATATTTGAACCCCGGCTCTGTGTCTATTCCCAAGGAAGGCTCCGCGCACAGCTATATGGTTTACGAGAACGGGGGATTTGCATGGAAGAATCTAGAGGGGGAGGAGTATATGAAATGGAAGACAGATTCGCGCTTTTGATCGACGCGGATAATGTATCCGCAAAATACATTCAGCCGATTCTGGACGAGCTGTCCAAGTACGGCAATGTGACATATAAGAGAATTTACGGGGACTGGACCAAGACGAACAATGCGAGCTGGAAGGAGGAACTTTTGAGAAATTCAATCACTCCAATTCAGCAGTTTAGTTATACACATGGGAAAAATGCAACGGATTCAGCCATGATTATCGACGCCATGGACATGCTGTACAAAAGCGAGCTGGAAGGCTTCTGCCTTGTGTCAAGTGACAGTGATTTCACCAGGCTTGCAAGCCGCCTGCGCGAGAGCGGGAAAATGGTGATCGGTATGGGCGAGGACAAGACGCCGTCGCCTTTCAGAAAAGCCTGTGATATCTTCACAGAGCTGGAGCTCCTCCTGGAGGACAATACCATGGATAAGGATGAAAAGGGCACGGTTGTCCATTCACATGGAAAGGGGCAGAAGAAACAGGCTCCGGTCTCCAAAGAACAGATTGAGGAAGCCGTGGTTAGAATTATTACAGAGAATCAGAACGATGACAGGATGACGGGATTGGGAGAAGTAGGAAGTCGTCTGGTTAAGCTGTATCCGGACTTTGACGTGAGACGTTACGGCTACAGCCTTTTGTCTAAGTTCCTGGAAACTCTGCCAAAGTTAAAACTGACCCAGGTGGGGACTCAGGTGACAGTGTCTCTATACGAGGATAAGAGCAGGCAGGAGCAGATCGAAGAATATATTATTTACCAGATCAAAGGAAGCGGGAAAAACGGAATTACTTTAAGTACACTCGGAAACCGGATCCGGATGAGGTTTGGGGACTTTAAGGTGCGGGATTATGGATTCTCCCAGTTTAAACAGTATATTCAGAGCTTTGCTGAAGTGGAGCTGGTTGACGATGGAGAGAGAACCCGCGCGGTTTATGTGAGAAAAGATTGACGTAGAATGCGTGATATCCGCTCACATTAAGAAAAGAGTGACTATCTTGAAACAATTGTTAATGCCGCACTATGCCGCCAGTGTGAACATCATACTGGCGGCGGTTAATGGGTTCTGTCTTTACAAAACTATAGAGACATTCAGATCTCTGAAGGTTTCGATAAGAGCTTTTGTTCCTTGGATCTGTCCTTCCCTGCGGCCAATGGAGAGGCCTTCCCTGCGCCCGGCAGCAAGTCCTTTCTGCAGTCTGATAGTCTCTCCGGCGGTACGTGCATCGGCCCGTATCCTATCAAATTTAAATACCTTTTGATTTGCCCGCACGATAATATCCATAACGGTGCGGTATAGCGGATTTGTTTTGTGCGAACCGGTTCTGTTCCGAGCGTGTGCTCCTGGATAAACTCGAGGCAGTCAGCCTCTTCCCGGAATTCGATCTGAATTCCGGCATAAAACGCGGGATGCCATCGCAGGGTCTTTCGCTTTTCTTCTGTCATGAAAACCTCCTTTTTAATTGAATATGCAGGAAGTTTCCAACCCTTCCGGAAAACTCCTGCTGATAAATGTGGGGACATCAAAAGCATGAACTTTATGGCTGGCAGATTCACCAAATTGTCAAAAATGCCCCTGTTTTTCTGTAAACTTTTATAAAATCATCTGTCTTGTCACTTGTAAAGAATAGTGGTATACTATGCGAAAATGTGAAATTATCCGCAAATGGTGCGCAAGATAATTTGGTTTACGAAAAGGAGTATACATATGTTGATAAAGGAAGAGATTGAACGTTTAAAGAAAGAAAAGGACGCTGTGATTATGGCGCACTATTATGTGCGGCCGGAGGTTCAGGAGCTGGCGGATTATATCGGGGATTCGTTTTACCTGAGTAAGGCTGCAGTGGGACTAGATGCGAAGGTGATTGTATTTTGCGGCGTTTCATTTATGGGGGAGAGCACAAAGGTGCTGAATCCTGAGAAGACGGTTCTGATGCCGGATCCCTGTGCGGACTGTGCTATGGCGCATATGGCGGATGCGGAGACGATCCGCCGGATGAGGGAAATGTATGATGACTTGGCGGTTGTCTGTTATGTTAATTCTACGGCGGAGCTGAAACGCCACTCTGATGTGTGCGTGACTTCAGCGAATGCGGTGCAGATTGTAAGAAAGCTGCCGAATAAGAATATTTTCTTTATCCCGGACAGGAATCTGGCACACTATGCGGCTCAGCAGATACCGGAAAAGCATTTCATCTTTAATGAAGGATTCTGCCCGGTTCATGAGCATGTCCGGGTGGACGAGATCAGGGCGGCAAAAGCGGCGCATCCGGAGGCGGAGATACTTGCCCATCCGGAGTGCCCGGGAGAGATTCTTGCCATGTCGGATTATATAGGAAGTACTTCCGGGATTATTCAGTATGCCGGGGAGAGCAGTGCGCAGGAGTTTATCATTTCCACAGAGAATGGCGTCAGATATGAGCTGGAAAACCGATATCCTGACAAGAAATTTTACTTTACGGTGACAGAGCCGGTATGTAAAGATATGAAGCTGATCACCCCGGAGAAGGTGCTTCATGTGCTGAAAACCGGAGAAAATGAACTGAAACTTGACGATGAGATCTGTGAGGAGTCCAGGCAGCCGCTTATGAGAATGCTGGAGCTGGCGCGCTGAACGTAAAGAGGCGGACAGAAAATGAGGAAATGAAAAGAGGATGAATGCGATGAACAGGGAGAAGAGAACGGAACATACAGACCTGGATGCGGACGTAGTGATTGCAGGGACCGGAGTGGCCGGGCTCTACAGTGCTCTGCATCTGCCCGGGGACAAGAAGATTATCATGGTTACGAAATCGGATGTGGAGAGCAGTGATTCATTTCTGGCGCAGGGGGGGATCTGTGTGCTCAGAAGTGAGGCAGACTATGACAGCTATTTTGAAGATACCATGCGGGCAGGGCACTATGAGAACCGCAGGGAGTCAGTCGATATTATGATCCGCAGTTCTCAGGATGTGATCCGCAGCCTGATCGGATATGGCGTGAGATTCCAGAAGAATTTAGGTGATGAGGAGTACGGGGATACAGACGGGTTTTTGAAAGAGTACGCGTTTACGAGAGAGGGCGCGCATTCCAGGCCGAGGATTCTGTTCCACGAGGATATTACCGGAAAGGAGATCACGAGCGTACTGCTCGCCCGGGTGCGTGAGCTTGATAATGTTGAGATACTGGAATATACTGAGATGACAGACATTATCGAGGAGAACGGGGTGTGCAGAGGGATTGTTGTGCGGGACGCCGGCGGCGGGGAGTACAGGATCCGTGCAGAGGAAACGATCCTTGCCAGTGGCGGGATCGGAGGGATGTATCAGCACTCTACGAATTTCCCCCACCTGACAGGAGACGCGCTGAGGATTGCGCAGAAGCACGGCATACGGCTGGAACATCTGGACTATGTCCAGATCCATCCTACCACGCTTTATTCCGCGAAGCCGGGGCGGAGATTTCTGATCTCGGAATCGGTCCGGGGAGAGGGCGCTGTGCTCCTTAATAAAGACAAAGAGAGATTTACAGATGAGCTTCAGCCCAGAGATGTGGTGACAGCGGCGATTCGTGAACAGATGAAAAAAGACGGGACGGATCATGTGTGGCTGTCTATGGAAAAGATTCCGAAAGAAAAGATACGGAAACATTTCCCGAATATCTACCGGCATTGTCTGGAAGAGGGATATGACGTGACAAAGGAGCCGATCCCTGTGGTTCCGGCACAGCATTATTTCATGGGAGGCATCTGGGTGGACAGTGACAGCCGGACTTCCATGAAACACCTGTATGCGGCGGGAGAAACGAGCTGCAACGGTGTGCACGGAGCCAACAGGCTGGCAAGCAATTCTCTTCTGGAGAGTCTTGTGTTTGCGGGACGCGCAGCGTCAAAGATCTGCGCAGATCACGGATATCAGACGGGCAGCCACAGATGGTATGACAGGGATATGATTTCAGAGGAGAAAGCGAAAGAGAAAGCAGAAAGAGAGGATATCGCATGAATCAGATAACGATGACGCTCCAGGCGGACCACCTGATCCTGGAGGCGCTGAAAGAGGATATATCAAGCGAAGATGTGAGCACAAATGCGGTTATGAAAGAGGCGGTAAAAGGCGAGGTTGAACTGATCTGCAAGCAGGACGGCATTGTGGCGGGGCTGGATGTGTTCCGCAGGGTGTTTGAGCTCCTGGATTCGGAGACGGAGGCGGAGTTTTACTGCAAGGATGGAGATGCTGTGGAAAAGGGGCAGCTCATGGGGAAGGTGACGGGGGATATCCGGGTGCTTCTCTCCGGGGAGCGGGTAGCGCTCAATTATCTTCAGCGGATGAGCGGGATCGCTACTTATACACACTCTGCCGCAGAACTTTTAAAGGGCAGCAAGACAAAGCTTCTGGATACGAGAAAGACAACGCCTAATATGCGAATTTTCGAAAAATATGCCGTGCGTGTGGGCGGAGGATATAATCACAGATATAATCTGTCTGACGGCGTTCTGCTCAAGGACAACCATATCGGCGCCGCCGGAGGCGTTGCGAAAGCAGTGAAAATGGCCAGAGAGTATGCGCCTTTTGTGAGGAAGATAGAAGTTGAAGTTGAGAATCTGGATATGGTCCGGGAGGCTGTGGAGGCTGGCGCTGACATTATTATGCTGGATAATATGTCTCCTGATGAGATGGAAGAGGCAGTAAGGGTCATCGGCGGCCGGGCGGAAACAGAGTGCTCAGGAAATGTGACCCGTGAGAATATCGGCCGGATGGCTTCTATCGGCGTAGATTATATTTCCAGCGGAGCGCTGACACATTCTGCTCCGATACTTGACATTTCCATGAAAAACCTTCATGCTGTAGAGTAGCAGGATGATTTTAGAAGGGCCTGCTTTTGTCGGGAGGGAAATGAATGACTGGTTCTGAGAGAAGAAATGCGATTATTGCGAGGATCAGGGAGAGCGGGGCTCCGGTTCCGGGGAAAACTCTGGCGGCGGACTTTGATGTGAGCCGGCAGGTGATCGTACAGGATATTGCGCTGATCCGGGCTGCGGGGCATGACATTATATCTACGAACAGAGGATATATGATTAATGAGCCGCGTCTTGAGAGCCGTGTTTTCAAGGTACGTCACACGGACGAACAGCTGGAGGAGGAACTGAATTCGATTGTGGACCTGGGAGGACAGGTATTGGATGTAATGGTCAATCACAGAGTGTATGGACGTATGAGGGCGGATCTGAATATCACATCCCGCCGCAGGGCGGCTGAGTTCCTTGAGGATATCAGAAACGGGAAGTCGAGTCCCCTGAAAAACATCACGTCAGGTTATCACTATCACACTGTGCAGGCAGACAGTGAGGAAACTCTGGATCTGATTGAAAATATGCTGAGAGAAAAGGGATTTTTAGTAGAGCAGACGGCAGCGCGCTTTTGACTTGCGCGGTCTGCTCTTTTGCTTTACAATGATTTCAAGTCCACGCATGCGCCGGATGGCTGTTGGAAATAGAATAGATGGAGTTAATGAAATTGAAAGAGTTTGAAAAATTACTGGAAGAGGTTTTAAATAGAGATTTTATCCGGGCGGTGATTAGTAATCCGCGGGGAAAAGAGGGAATAATAAAGATAAAAGTACGCCCGGTGGAAAAGCAGGGCAGACTTTATTTTCAGTTTGAGTCTTTTACAAAAACCCAGGCTTTTCACGAGAATCTGGAAATGGAAGAGGCTTATAAGAAATTATTAAATTGCGCAGCAGAATTCCGCCAGATGCAGATCGGGACTGTGAAGGAAGAATGTACGGTTCTGGTCAGTAAAAAGGGAAAGCTGACGGTCAAGAGGAAGACGAGGCAGAAAGAGGCGGCCCGGGCTGACTTGTCTCATAACCGGAAGAAGCGGTATATTCTTGAGGAGGGGGTGTTCGTTCCCTTTCTGAAAGACCTGGGAGTAATGACGGACGAGGGGAAAATTGTGAGGACAAAGACGGACAAATTCCGTCAGATCAACCGTTTCCTGGAGTTTATTGAGGATATCCTGCCTCAGCTTGATAAGGGGAGAGAGCTGACAATACTTGATTTCGGCTGCGGAAAGTCCTATCTTACTTTTGCCATGTATTATTATCTGTATGAGCTGAAAGGCTATGATATCCGGATTATCGGTCTGGACTTAAAGCGCGAGGTGATCGCGCATTGTGCGAAGCTGGCTGAGGAATACGGATATGAGAAGCTTACGTTCCTCCAGGGGGATATCGCAGATTATAAAGGCGTGGACTGTGTTGATATGGTAGTGACGCTTCACGCCTGCGATACGGCGACAGATTACGCGCTTGCAAAAGCGGTGGGATGGAATGCGAAGGTGATCCTTTCTGTGCCGTGCTGCCAGCATGAACTGAATGCTCAGCTCTCTGGCAGCAGGGAGAATCAGGATGGGAAGCCCTGCCGTTTTGGAGGGTAGAACAGTGAGAGGGATGATGCGAAGAAGGCTTCCGATTACCTTGCGCCTATTCTCAGTTATGGACTGCTCAGAGAGCGTTTCGCTGCGCTTCTGACGGACGGGCTGAGAGCGCAGTACCTCGAAAATGAGGGGTACGAAGTCCAGATACTTGAATTTATAGATATGGAGCATACGCCCAAAAATATCCTGATAAGGGCAGTGAAAAGTGGAAAGAGAAATAAAAAAGCATCGGATAATATTAAAAAGTGCAATTCGTTTTTCGGAACTGAACTTACACTGGGACGCATTCTTACAGATTAAGGGGAGCATGGTACAGAATGAAGAAGAGATTAATCAAGGCAGGAGTGCTGGCAGGCATTTTTATAGTGGCGCTGTTTGTGAGCAGTCTTGTGATAAACAGAGATATGGATGATGATATGGTTGACATGGGGGCACCGTCGCTTCCGAGGATTTCATTTGCGCTGAGTGATCAGGAGATTAATCCGCTGTTCGGGTATGTCCGGGAAATGGATATCACAGCTATGCGAGATACGATCACTCCTCTGAATGAGGACGGAACTCTTGCCATGTATGTGGAGGCGGATGGCAATGAGATCAGTGGGATCAGTTATACCGTATATTCTCTGAACGGAGAGGAGCGTTATGGGGAAGGGAATGCGGACGTACCGGCGGGTGGAGAGAGCGCGGTTCTGTCTCTGGGGGATGCGCTTCCTGAGTCAGGGCAGGAAGCGGTTCTTGAGGTAGTCCTTGAGACTGCGGAGAATGCGGTCAGTTATTATACCCGGATTATACGTCCGGACGATCTGTCCACGGACAGGTGCCTTGCCTTTGCGCAGAGCTTTCATTCCAATGCCCTGAGCGGGGAGGCGGCTGAGGATATGGAGCAGTATCTGGAGCCGGGAGAAGAAAGTGACAATACGACTTATCAGACAGTGAATATCCATTCGGATATTACGCATATTCAATGGGGAGACTTAAAGCCCCAGGTCCTGGGAGATGTGGAGTGGAACATTAAAGAGAGTAATACGGTGTACACCTCAATTCTGGCAAAGTATCAGGCTGTCTGCCAGGATGAAGATGGCACAAGCGCGGTCTACAATATAAAGGAGTTCTTCCGGGTCAGATACCTGGAGGATACGATCTATCTTCTGAACTACAACAGGGATATGGAGGAAGTATTTGAAGGGGCCGCGGAGTCAGTGGACGAGGACGGAATCTCGCTTGGGATTGCATCGGACAGCCTGCAGTATGAGACAAATGAAGACGGCACTCTGGCGGCTTTCGTGCAGGAACGTGAGCTGTGGCTCTATGATGTGGAGAATGATAATTTTACAGAAGTATTCAGCTTTGCGGACCAGGAAGGGCAGGACGTGCGCAGCAGGAATGACCAGCATGCGGTGCGCATTATCAGTATGGATGAAAATGGAAGTCTTGCTTTTGCCGTCTATGGCTACATGAACCGGGGGTCTCATGAGGGCCAGGTCGGAGTCGGCATATATTATTATGCGGCGGGAGATTCTGTTGTAGAGGAAAAAGCATTTATTCCGAGCAGCAAGTCATTTGCCATAGCAGAAGACGAACTCGGCAAGATGGTATACTATAACCATGACCAGTCTATGCTCTACGTACTGGCGGACGGCACGCTGTACCAGATCGATCTGGAGCAGGATGAGCAGACTGTGCTGGCTGAGAACCTGGATGACGGAGCGTATGCCGTATCGGATGACGCCCATCTGATGGCATATCAGACAATAGTAAGCCAGATAGAAGATGGACAGGAAGATGAGGAGGCTGCAGGGGCGGATCAGGAAGCGTCCGATATCCGGGTGATGGATTTGAGAAGCGGTGAAGGCTACGAGATCCAGGCGGCGGATGGAGAGACTCTGAAACCTCTTGGGTTCATAAACGGAGACTTTGTGTATGGAAAGGCGCGCCGGGAGGACGCCGGGACAATGGTGTCCGGAGATGAGATTTCACCTATGTATGAAGTGGAGATACGCAATTCCGAGAATGAGGAAGAGGCAAGCTACTCTTTCACGGATCAGAATATCTATACGAGCGATGTGCTTATCGAGGGAAATCTTCTGACTCTGAACCGTGTTCAGAAAAACGGGGATCAGTATGTGGCGGCCTCCCAGGAATACGTGACGAACAACAGGGAGCGGACCAAGACAAAAGTAACTTTGGAGGCGTTCAGCACAGATATAAAAGAGCGTCAGATGAAACTTGTGTTTGCAGATGGCACAGACACGTCAGAGCCGGCGGTGGCAAAGCCGCAGATGAGCGTGGCCCGGGAGCCTCTCACGATCACCCTTGGAGAGAATAATACAAAAGAAGTATTCTATGTATACGGCATGGGTGAGCTGGAAGGCGTTTATGACCGGGCAGGAGATGCGGTGCAGAAAGCAGAGCAGGTGTCCGGAGTTGTGATCTCCTCAGATCAGACTTATGTCTGGGAGAAAGGAAACCGCGATCTTGTGTATTCTACAGAGACGCCTTCGTTTGTACGGGAAAGAGAAGAGACTTCCCTTGAGGCGTGTGAGCGGTACATGGAGACATACGGCGCCCACAGGATCGATCTGACGGGATGCACGCTGGATCAGGTGCTGTACGTGATCAACCGGGGCTGCCCGGTCATTGCTCTGACAGATACGGACCATGCGATTCTGCTGACCGGGTATACACTGACAGATGTCACGTATATCGACCCGGAGAGCGGAGCGGAAATCACTGTAGGAAAGAGTGAGATGGAGAATATGACAGAGAGTGGAGGGAATACGTTTATCGGGTATATCAAATAAAGAGAGTATCTTTCGTGTGCATCCCCATCTCGATCCGGACTTCATGCCTATCAGGATCGGTGTTGGAGTAGGAGTACAAATCGAAACCGATGATTTCGAAACCGTTTTTTCGATAAAATGCGATTGCGTTTACGTTGCAGGACTGGGTTTCGATAACTATCATACGCGCGCCGCTTTTGAGGGCTCCGGGCAGAATGGTATCCATCAGCCGTGTGCCGAGCCCCCTGCGCCGGTTTGTTTCGTCTGCTATGAAAATATTACTGATGCGGTAACGGTTGTTCCACGTCTCGGGGGTTCCTTCCACGTATCCGATCATCCGGCCGTTTTCGAACGCTCCGTACCCCTCAGGCGCTTCCAGCCATTCATTGAAATATACATCGTCAAAAGACTTTTCCACTGTTTTTCCGAATGGCCTGTATTCTATTCGGAAGCCGGAAGTGTCCGGGCGTATGTCATAATAACCATTGGTTTTGTAATGGACGGTAAATTTCCGGCCCGCGTATTTCTCTGGATCTAGTTTTATTATTTCCATAAATGCAGTTCCTTTTCGTTAAGCAGGCGCATGCCTGCTTTAATTAATTTTTCTTGTAGACTCCCTTACTTTTAATTCCACGGGCAGCAGGATCTGCTGATTTAAAGTTGTATTGGTCTTGATCTGCCGGATCAGCATTTCTGCCGCCAGTTCGCCCATCTCAATAGAGGGAAGACGGACTGTGGTCAGGGAGGGAGAAAAGCTTCCGGCCAGCATAATGTCGTTGAAACCGACGACTCCGATGTCGTCCGGGCATTTCATGCCGATCTCTTTTAACTGTGACAAAATTACAACGGCCAGGGAATCTGATCCTGCGAAGATAACCTGCGTGTCCGGCCGCTTTGTCAGCAACTCTTTTGTCTGCATGGCGCATAGTTTGTTATCCCAGCCGCAGTCATAGATTAGTTCAGGGTCATAGGGAATGTTCTGCCTGCGCAGGACTTCCCGATAGACGATCAGCCTAGAACTTGAGAGAAAGTCTGGAGCATCGGACGGGCCGCCGATATAAGCGATCTTTCGATAACCACAGTTGATTAGATGATCCATGACGAGCTGATTGGCATAAATGTCGTTGAATCCAACATTGCAATAACTGTCTACATAATTATCTACGAATACAATTTTTTTCCCGAGGCTAGTGATGAATTCAAATCTGCCTTCTGGGAGATCTGTAATGATAAAACCGTCAAGTTCCTGGAGCTGCTTCTCCAGATCGTACTTTGCATCCCGCAGCTGTGAGTAGCTTACAATTAATGAAATGAAAGCGTTGTGGCTGGCACAATAAGTCTGTATGCCGCTTAAAATGTCGCTGAAATAAGGGTCGGAATAGCTGTATGTAAGGGACATGATACATCCGATACGGATCTGGCTCTTTTTTTCTGCGTATTTATAGCCCAAGTCTTTGACGGCCTGCATAATGCGCTTTCTGGTAGATTCACTTGCGTGGAAGGACGGATCGTTTGAAAGAACTTTGGAAACAGTAGTAATAGATACCTTGGCCTCCTTCGCTACATCTCTGATAGTTGCCATAAAACACCTCCTGTTTACTAAACATAATATCATAAAAATAAGCCCATGTAAAGCGTAAAAATGGTTAAAATTACAAATACAAATAAATTTTACTAAACAAAATGTCAAAAATATAACGATAAATTTACAAGAAATTAGTAAAAAATTATCGAAAAGTACTTGCATTTTATATTGTATGGTATTATATTATGGTCAGGATGATAAACAAATCATAAATGTTTACTAAACGGAGGTGCGAAATGAGAAAGTTTACATTCATTGGAGCAGGTTCGCTGGATTTCACAAAGGATCTCGTGAGGGATATCCTGACGTTTGACGCGTTCAAAGATGCGGAGCTGATGCTCATGGACATTGATCCGAAACGTTTGGAGTATGCGGTGAAAGGAGTGCAGAAAATTGTGGATGCCGGAAATTATCCGGCTACAGTAAAGGGGACGCAGAACCGCAGGGAAGCTCTCAAAGATGCAGACGGAGTCCTGATTACAATCCTGCAGGGCGGCGTGGAAGTATGGCGGCATGATATTGAAATCCCGAAGAAGTACAACGTGGATATCTGTGTGGGAGACACGAGAGGGCCGTCAGGAATCTTCCGGTTCTTAAGAACCGCGCCGGTGATGCTGGACATTATCCGCGACTGCGAAGAGGTATGTCCGAATGCAGTGGTACTTAATTACACAAATCCCATGGCAATGCTGGTCAGCTACCTGCAGTCCATGTCAGACATGAACATCACAGGACTGTGCCACAGCGTTCAGGGTACGGCACAGATGCTGGCTAAGTGGGTCGGAGCAGAGGATAAGAAGGTAGAGTATACATGCGCGGGAATTAATCATCAGGCCTTCTATCTGGACTTCAAAGTAGATGGAAAGGACGCGTATCCGGATCTCTACAAGGCAATCCAGCGGGAAGAAGTGGCGAACGAAGAGCCAGTAAGAATCGAAATGTTTAAAAAGCTGGGTTACTTTAACACAGAGTCCTCCGGGCACAACTCAGAGTACGTTGCATGGTTCAGAAAACGTCCGGATCTGATCGAAAAGTACTGTACACACGGAACCGGATGGAACCCGGGCGCTTACGGCTACATACTGGACGAATATCTGGGTCGCGAAGATACCTGGGAGAAGGAGTATCAGGACTGGCTTGAGAACGGAGAAGTGGATCTTGCCAGAGGCGAGGAGTATGCGTCAAATATCTTCAATGCAATCTTTGGAGACCATACGCCATATTTCTTCAACGGTAATCTGAAAAACCACGGTTATATTACAAATGTGAAACAGGGAGTATGCGTTGAGGTGCCGACTGTCGCTACCGAAGCGGGAATCGTGCCGATCAAACAGATCACCCTGCCGGATCATCTGGCGATCATGGTAAATAACTCAGCGCTTATTGAGGATCTGGCTGTTCAGGCGGCGATCGAGGGAGATCCGAACAAGGTATTTGAAGCAATTCTGTTTGATCCGCTGACAAGCGCGGTGTGCAGTATGGATGAGATCCAGAACATGGTACAGGAGATGCTGGATAAGAACGCAGAATATCTTGGTTACTTTAAATCTTTAAAGATAGATATGGAGGTGCTACATGAAAAAGCGAATCGTTAGTCTGTTATTATGTGGGATTATGGTATTTTCACTGGCGGGATGCTCCGGCGGTTCCGGCGGCGGAAGTTCTGACGACGTTACTCTGACAATGTGGACGCACCAGAACGAACCGTGGTATGACGCGTATATGAGAGCTATTGAAGGGTTTGAGGCTGAGCACGAGGGCGTTCATATCCAGATTGAGACATTCCCTTATGATGAGTTTGAAGCAAAAGTGCAGACGTCTCTGATTGACGGTGAAGGAGGAGCAGATATCTATGAGATGTGGGGCGGATGGGCTCTTGACTTTACACCCTATGGCACTCTGATGGAGATTCCGGAGGACTTTGCATCTCAGGTTATGGAAGAAACATATGCGCCTACATATGGAGCGCTGGTCTACGAGGATAAGCTGTATGGAATTCCGATGGAGTTCAATATTGAAAACGGAGGAATGCTTGTTAATCTCTCTCTTCTTGATGAAGCGGGGCTGTCTGTCCCGACGACGTGGGATGAATTAAAAGAGACAGCTATAGAGGGAACTGTGCATAACGGTGATACGTTTGAAGTAAAAGGATTTGACTTTGTAAACTGGGATTCCGTACCATATACATTCTTCTCCATGATTCTTTCGCAGGGCGTGGATTATATGACAGAGGACGGAACTGCCTTCAATGTAACAACAGAGGAAGCAAAGAAGGCGTTTGACGAGCTGGCAAGTATGGTTACAGAAGACCATGTGACAGACCTGGAAGGACTGACAGGAGGCGGAGACCTGGAAGGATATCAGCAGCTCTATGCAGGCCGTGTCATGATGTGTCCGAGAGGACCGTGGACGGTATCTGAAGGCGAGCAGTCATTTGAACTTGAGCTTGGCAAGGATTTTGATTATGTAGCAATGCCATGGTATACGGATACGCCAAGATTCGCAGCAGAGAACGGATGGTCAATGTCGGTTAGCGCAAGCGCAGACGAGAAGAAACAGGAGCTCGCACTTGAATTCTTGAAATATATCTATCAGGATGACGTGATGCTTGATTTGAACGTCAGCTGTACACAGATTCCGGCGAAGAAGAGTCTGGCCCAGAGTGAGGAATATCTGGAGAAGATGCCTTACGCGGAGGTGCTGACGGGAATTTTGGATGACGGTCAGTTCATTGGAAGCTTTAATACAGACCGTTGGAAAGAAGCTGTGAACAATACGTTTGTAGCATACTGCTCAGGTGATTATGCTTCAATCGATGAAGCGATGGAACATTTAAATACAGAGTTGAATGGGATTTTGAAATAAACAAAAAGGCGAAGGGGGCGGCTCGAACGCCCCTTTCACGCTATCTGTAAGGAGGATGTGCTATGAAAAACAAGAAATTCATATGGGCGGTGATGCTCCCCTCCATGCTTCATATGTGCATATTCATCATCGCTCCGATCATTATCGGGCTGGTTATTTCATTTTTTCATTATAATCCGCTGAGTTCGGACAATTACTTTGTGGGACTGGACAATTTTACGGCGCTTCTCGAAGATGATGAGTTCCTGATTGCTCTGAAAAATACATTTGTTTTCGTGTTCGTAACGGTCTTTCTCAATATTGTGACCGCACTTTTGATTGCACAGTGCATCAGCTGGTTCAAGTCCAATAAAGTGCGGAGCCTGTTCCGGATGATCTTTTTCCTGCCCTGTATCGCTTCTCAGGCGGCAACAGCGGTTGTATTTTCACGGTCGATTTTCCCGACGACCACGGGATTTTTAAATGTGATTTTAAATGCTGTAGGCCTGCCTTCTGTAAATTGGCTGGGCGATCCGAAGGTAGTTATGATCTCTTTGATCATTTACTCAATTTGGATGGACGTGGGATATAATATTATCTTGTTTTCCGCGGGAATCGACGGAATTCCGACGTATGTTTATGAGGCGGCAGACTTGGACGGCGCTAATGAGTGGGTAAAATTCCGCAAAATCACCTGGCCTTTGCTGGGACGCAGTTTCCAGTTTGTAATCGTACAAACATTGATTTCCCACTTTCAGATGTTCACGCAGTTTGCGGTTCTGATCTTAAAGGATGGCCCGAAAAATTCAGGCCTCGTTCTGTCGAGATATATTTACAAGACAGCGTTCGAATATAAAGATATGGGATATGCTTCTGCGATCTCACTTGTCTTGTTTGTGATCATCATGATCCTGTCACTGATTGAACAGAAGAGAAGCCAGGTTGACTGGGAATATTAGGAGGCGCGCTATGAGAATATTAAAAGATAAGAAAAACAGAAAACTCAGGATCTTTTCATTCATTGTGCTGAGCGTGCTGGCGGTGGTTTTCCTTGCGCCCTATTTCTGGATGCTTTCCAACTCCTTTAAGTCAACGAAAGAGATCCTGCTCCACCCGACGAATATGCTGCCTATCGAGTTTACACTGTCCGGGTATGAGAAGGTGCTGACAGAGTCGCCGTTCTTTACATGGCTTGGTAATTCTCTGTTTATAACAGTCATTGATACAGTTGTTGTGCTGTTTACAAGCTCGATCGTGGGATTCGTGCTCTCAAAATACAGGTTCCGCCTTAAAAAGATACTCTTTTACGTGATCCTGATTACAATGATGATGCCAACGGCGGCTATGATGATCCCGAATTTCCTGCTGATTTCGGGGCTGGGATGGTATGACAATATTATTTCGCTTATTATTCCTATGTTTGTCAGCGCATTTGGAATCTTTCTGTGCAAGCAGTTTATCGATGATCTTCCCAGTGAGCTTTTTGAGTGCGCAATGCTGGACAACGCATCAGACTTTATCATCTACTGGAAAATTGTGCTGCCGGGGATCCGTCCCGCGCTTGGCAGCCTGACGATCTTTACGTTCCTGACCGTATGGAACGATTATCAGACACCGTTGATTTACTTAAACAGCACGAAGAACATGACGCTGCCGCTGGCAATGTCCTTCTTCTCAACGCAGCATTTGAACGACCTGTCTGCAACAATGGCAGCCGCATCCCTGATTATGATCCCTGCTTCGATCGTATTCATCATCTTCCAGAAGCAGTTCATCAAGGGAATCGCAATGACAGGAATGAAGTAAATAACGCAGCAGTTCAGCCATGGCATGGGCTGAACTATCGCTGTTAGAATGAGACAGAAAGGAGGCGGCAGGATGGAATTACAGGATTTCAGGCCTGTCTGTGCGGCGGTACTGAAGAAGACGCAGGTTGAGAAGCCGGCGTTTCCGGTGATTGATTTCCACACTCACATGGGAAAGATGCTGTTGGGTGACGATTATGCGGAGAAATACGATACGGCGGAATATGTGCGGGAACTGACGAAGAGCGGGGTTGCCCTCGCTGTGGACATGGATGGTTATGGCGGGGAGGACCTGCGGGCGCTTAGACAGAAGACGGCCGGTTTTGAAAAGCGGTTTATTCATTTTATGCAGCTGGATTATTCCGGCTATGATACGCCTGGATTTGCAGAGGATATCAGGCGTCAGATTAAAGCGGCGCACCGAAGGGGATGCAAAGGGATTAAGATGTGGAAAGATCTCGCCCTGTATAAGAAAGATAAAAACGGAGATCCGCTCCGTATGGATGATCCGAGATTTGATGCGGTCTACGATACAGCCGCGGAGCTTGGCATTCCGATTCTGATGCACATCGCGGATCCGAAGGCGTTTTTCATGCCGGCTGATGAGACGAACGAGCGCTGGGAAGAGCTTCACGAGATGCCTGAGTGGGACTTTTCGGATCATTCAAAGTATATGAGCTTTGAAGAGCTGATGGAAATGCAGGAAAATGTCATCCGGAATCATCCGAAGACAGTGTTTATTGTGGCGCATGTCGGAAGCTGCGCGGAAGATCTGGGATGGGTCGAGGAGCAGCTTAAGAAATATCCGAATATGAACGTGGATATTGCGGCACGGGTGGCGGAGCTGGGCAGAGCACCCTACAGCGCACGAAGATTTTTTAGAAACTGTCAGGATCAGATTGTGTTTGGTACGGATTCCACGCCGCTGAGCATGGGATATCATAAAATATACTATCGCTTTCTGGAGACGGAGGATGAATATTTCCCGTATCACCCGGATGATGAACTGCCGGGACAGGGCAGATGGGAAATCTACGGTATCGGGTTGAATACGGAGATTCTGCGGAAAGTTTATTATAAGAATGCATGCAGGATTTTGGGTATTGATCCGGACCAGTTTGAGGAGGAAGCACATGGCACGTTATCTGAGTGTTGACTGCGGAGGAACAAAGACTGCATTTCTCCTGTGCCGCGAGGACGGCACTGCGGAGGCCGGATGTATCCTTGGCCCGGCCAATTATATGGTGAATGGGACAGACGCTGTTCTTTCTATATTAAAAGACGGGATTCTCAAGGTCTGTATGCAGGCCGGAATCGGGCAGAGCGATATTGCGGGAGCTTTTATCGCCATCGCCGGCTTCGGAGATGTCCCGGGAGACGTCCCCGTGATTACCCGCCTGGTGGAGGAGGCGTTTCCAAGGATTCCGCTTGCGATAGGAAATGATACGGAGAATGCGCTTGCAGGTTCTCTTTTGGGAAAACAGGGGATTCATATTATTGCGGGGACAGGATCTATCGGACTTGGGATTGACCTGGATGGAAGGTATATCCGAAGCGGCGGATGGCATCATCTGTTCGGAGGAGATGAGGGAAGCGCCTACTGGATCGGCTGTCAGCTTTTGGTACATTTCACAAAGCAGGCGGACGGAAGAGAAGAAAAGACAGATCTCTATGGGTACATGATGGAAAAATATAAGCTTGACTGCCCGGAGGATATCCTGAAGCTGGTGATTACGGACTGGCAGGGGAAGCGGGATAAGATAGCCGGACTTTCAAGGGACGTCAGTGAACTGGCGGAGCAGGGAGATCCAAAAGCAATTGAGATCTTCCGGTGCGCGTCGGTGGAACTGGGGCTGATTGTGGAAGGAATTTTCAGCAGGGGAAACTTTGACTCTCCTGTAAATATTTCCTATTCCGGAGGTGTATTTAAGTCTATGAAGTATCTGAGACCAGGATTGGAGGAAACACTTACGGATGTTCCCCATCAACTGTGTGAACCGCAGCTTCTGCCTGTGGCGGGAGGTATTCTGCTGGCCTGCAGGAAGAGCGGGGGAAGCATCAGCGAAGAAATGACGGAAAATTTAAAAGCGGCTCAGAATATTTCCTGAGCCGCGAAGCAGCTGAAAATGCCGTCGGAATGCCCGGCGGCATATTTCATATGCATAATTATATGTGGCATGAGAAGCGGGACAGGAATGGGTATATGGGTATAAAGAAAATGAATATGACAGGAAAATTTAAAGAGAAATTTATAGGAGACAGAAACTTTTACCGGATGGCCCTCGCAATTGCTGTGCCTATTATGGTGCAGAATGGTATTACCAACTTTGTAAGTCTGCTGGACAATATTATGGTCGGCCAGCTCGGCACTGCGCCTATGTCCGGCGTGTCCATCGTCAACCAGATTATATTTGTGTATAATCTCTGCATCTTTGGAGGAGTGGCAGGCGCCGGGATCTTTACCGCTCAGTATTATGGGCGCGGGGATGAGGAAGGGATAAGGAGTACTTTTCGATATAAGCTCTGGATGGCGCTGGCGGTAACGGCCGGCGCCATTGTGCTTCTGTGGCTCCGGGGAGATGAACTGATACAGCTCTATCTGAACGGGGAGGCGGCAGCCGGGGAACTGGCCATGGCTCTTGAGAGTGGGAAAATCTATATGAAAATCATGCTGCTTGGGCTGCCTCCGTTTATGATGCTTCAGGTGTACGCCAGCACCTTGAGGGAGTGCGGGGAAACAGTTGTTCCTATGAAGGCCGGAATCGCGGCAGTGCTGGTTAATCTGGTGTTCAACTATCTGCTGATTTACGGAAAGTTCGGCTTTCCGGAGCTGGGCGCGGCGGGGGCGGCAGCCGCTACGGTTCTGTCGCGTTATGTGGAGGCTATGATTGTAATTACATGGACACATATGCATCCGGAGCAGAATAAATACGCAAAAGGCCTTTACCGAACGATGCGGATTCCGTTTCATTTGGTCCGGGCCTATTTCATCAAGGGAATGCCCCTTCTTATGAATGAAGCGCTCTGGTCCCTGGGAATGGCGGTGCTGACGCAGTGTTATTCTGTCCGGGGACTGGAAGTGATTGCGGCTCTGAATATTGCCAATACGATTAATAATGTACTGAGTGTTGTATTTGCGGCCATGGGAGAATCCGTAGCAATTATCGTGGGGCAGGTGCTCGGCTCGGGTGATATGAAGAAAGCGAGAGATACAGATAATAAGATGATCGCCTTCTGCGTGGCGGCGAGCTTGACAGTCGCCTTGATGATGCTGGCCGTATCGCCTATATTCCCCGGATTCTACAATACATCGGGCACAGTCCGCGCCGCTGCGACAGGAATTATAGTCGTCCAGGCAGTATTCGTCCCGCAAAACGCCTTCCTAAATGGCACATACTATACCCTGAGGGCGGGCGGCAAGACAGGAATTACCTTCTTTTTTGACTGCGGATTCCTCTGGGCGGTCAGCGTGCCGATCGTATTTCTGCTCTGCAGATATACGGCTGTGCCTCCCTGGGGCGTGTACGCGGCAATGCAGACCGGGGAATGTATCAAAAGCACGATCGGGTTTGCACTGGTGAAGCGGGGAGTGTGGCTGGAGAATATCATTGGGGAGAATACAGCTATTTAGCGCAATAACAATTCCTGTGACTCACGTCCGGAAGCGGAGCGGATGGTTTGCGATACGTATTCTGTGAAAGGGGACAGCTGGGAGATGTTCCGTTCCCCAGAAAGTATACTCAAGCCGTCTGCTCCGCTTCCTGCGCATTCCCAGACGGAAGTGTCACTGCCCTAAACAGAGCTGTAAAGTGCAGTTTGGCGCGGCTTGTAGGCTTTCCATTGCGAAAGTCTTCTGGCCGCGCCGTCCTCCATCCCCGCAGAATACGTCTCAGAAATAGCCCCTGTTTTCGGACGTTTTACATCCGGACATTAGTGAACTTAAACTTCCATCAACTGCTGGCTTGAAAAAATTCTTGACGAATCAGATCGGATTTGGTATACTTTTTAAAGTGCAAAACTATAATAATAGTGGAGCACATATCCGCAGCCGTCTGATAAATGCGGCGGTATTGATCGCACGCAAACGGCCAGAGACGACTGCTAAGTGCGGATGACTTAAGGCGCAGTAGCCAAGTGGTAAGGCGTGGGTCTGCAACACCCTGATTCACGAGTTCAAATCTCGTCTGCGCCTCTCAGAAAAAAGGAAATATATTTTTCGATTAGGCGGCATAGCTCCCCATTCAAGGGCTATGCCGCCTTTTTCTCTATTAGCTTCTTTCCGTTCTGTCTGCAGGACAGAACCTGCCAGAGCGACTTTGACTGGCTGGTTGCGGAAACTTATGATTCGGTCGTCATGAAAGATATTCTCTCCAGATATGCAAGACAAGCGAACAGATTGACACAAGTAAATTGTTTGAGAATACAGTGTATCTGGAAATGCTGAGCCGGGGATATGATGTTACAGTAGGTAAGCTGGACACACAGGAAATTGATTTTGTCTGTTATAAAGGCCGGGAAAAATTTTATATCCAGGTGGCATATGTTTTGACGGAAGAAGCCTCCGGGATTATTAAAATCAGTAAACTGATTTCCATACAGGACAATCAGATATATTCTTTCCTCCCGGAAGCGCTGGGGATATGTTCCTCTTCCCGATATTTTGCCACAGTACGCCGGGAGATGGAGATTCCCTGTTCTTCAAGTTTTTCTGCAAGGGCGCGGTCGCTGTATGGTTTCTGGCGGTTTTCCTCTTCGATAATTTTTCTGAGCGCTGCTTTTATATCCGCGGCCGTGGCCGCTTCTTCCGATGAGCCGAAAATAGCTGATGTGGCGGAGCGCGCCGCGTTTTTAGCAAAGAAATAGCTCAGTGGGAAAGTGCCCCAGGTGCACTGGAGGTATTTCATGCGCACAGCCCTGCTGACTGTGGATTCGTGAATCTCAAGCCTGTCCGCAATGTCTGACATGCGAAGAGGCTTTAAGTAGGCTGCACCTTTCAGGAAAAAGTCAGACTGAAAAGCCGCGATTTCCCGCGCCACATTGAACAAAGTTGAATTGCGCTGGGCGATGCACTGACGGATCCATTCCGCCTGATTAATTTTCTTCTGAAGATAAGCCCGGGCCTCTTTGTCATCGCAGCTGTGAGACATCTGTACATAGCCGGAGTTTAACGAGATATCCGGGTAGACCGAATCATTCAGCAGGATGTCGAGATGTCCTTTGAATTTCACAACAATAATATCCGGGTTAATATAGTGTGTGCGCTGCACTCTCCCCAGATAAGCTCCGGGTTTCGGGTCAAGCCTGCGTACCAGATCAGCATATTCCTTCACTTCCTGCACAGATACGGCGAGCTCTTTTGCAATTGCGGGCAGCTGGTTTTTCGCCATTTTTTCCAGATCATAGTTCACAAACTTTTCCAGCGTCGGGGTGAGCAGGTCTTTCCGCTCCAGCTGGAGGCAGAGACATTCGGCGAGAGACCGGGCGCCTACTCCTGCGGGCTCGAGAGTCTGGATCAGGCTGAGAAGCTTCAGGAAGTAGTCCTTCTCCATGTGAAAATACTGCAGAAAATCATCCAGAGGCTCGGAAAAGTAGCCGTTTTCATCCAGGCTTTCCAGTATTGTCTTTATATCGTCTTCATACTCGCCGGGAATGTGCTTCACAAGAAGCTGTTCCCACAGATACTCGGAAAGGCTTTCAGTCTGATGCGTGTCAATATTCCATTCGGGGAGTTCGTCATCCCTTGTCTCGATCTTCTGATAGAGATAGCGGTTCTGCTCATCGTGCGAACTGATCCACTGATATGTCTCCGACTCCTGTTCCTCTGTTTTTTCTGGTTCCTTATGAACGAGATCGATCACCGGGTTCTCCAATGACTGTTCGTTTAAATATTCTTCCAGGTCAGCAGCCGACATTTGCAAAATAGAAGCGGACTGGATCATCTTCTGGGAGAGAAGCTGTTTTTGTTCCTGCTTTAGTTCAAGTGCCATAATCTGTTCCCTTTCATATACTATAACTCCAGTTTTTCTAATTTCCGATAAAAGGTGCGCCTGGAGATCCCCAGATACTCAGCGGCTTTCGAACGGTTTCCGCCGCATGCTTCCAGCGCGTTTAATATTTCCTCACGGGTGAGCTCAGAGGGCTTTTTGCGCACGGCGCCGGTGAATCCCATTCCGGAATCCTGTACATATCCTTCGGGCCGGCGGATGATGGAGCCGTCCTGATCGGAGGGGTGCATCACCGGCGGGTAGGATCCTGAGGTCAGCGGCGGCACATAGGATGTGGGCTGCGGATCTGTGCTGGATGCTATATCGGGAGCCTGATATCCGCTGACATTATCGAGGATATGCTGCGGGAGAATCAGGTCGCCCGGATAGAGCTGCACGATGCACTCTATGAGGTTCTGAAGTTCACGGACATTTCCGCGCCATTCAAGCTTTACAAGGAGCTCTTGCGCTTCCGGGGAAAGGCGCATACAGTTCTCCTTCCCGGTTCTGTCAGAAACCTTCTGGATGAAGTATCTGGCAAGCGGAATGATGTCATCCCTTCGTTCACGAAGCGGTGGAAGCTGGATCTGCATGGTGCTGATCCGGTAGAAAAGATCCGCCCGAAACTGCTTCTGTTCAATCATGGACCAGATATTTGCATTGGTAGCGGCGATGATTTTCACATCCACGTTGATAACCTGGGAGCTTCCCAGACGCATCAGCTGCTTCTGTTCTACAACACGCAGAAGTTTTGCCTGGAGATCCAGAGGCATCTCACCGATCTCGTCCAGAAAGATGGTGCCTCCGCTGGCCAGCTCGAATTTTCCGATATTCCCATTCTTACGCGCGCCTGTAAAAGCCCCGCTGTCGTAGCCGAACAATTCGCTTTCGATCAGATCTTTTGGCATTGCCCCGCAGTTGATCGCGATAAACGGCTTGTCGCGCCGGCTGCTGGCGTTGTGGATTGCCTGCGCAAGGACGTCTTTCCCGGTTCCGCTCTCCCCGAGGATCAGGATGTTGCTGTCTGTCTGCGCCATCTGCTTCGCGCGGCTCAGGATGGCGATGAGATTTTTATTCTGTCCGATAATGTCGTCAAAGGTCTTAATCGCTCCGTTAGCCACTTTTTTAGCCAGCTTTTCCGTCATCTTCTGCTGGGTTGTAAAATAGAAAGTGACTCCGTGGGCGGGAAGGGAGGGCTGGTTGAAGGCGTCCGTGGTTGCGATCAGGCTGACCTCTTTTCCGTGGCATGTGACAGTAATAGGCTGTTTATAAATCGTCCGGTGATGCTCCACAATATCCCAGAGCTCTTTATTCGCGGGCAGAGGATCAATGAGGAGGTCAGCAGGCCGATAATAAATATCCATGGCCGGGATCCCCAGAAGATCAAATAATTCCTGATTATAATAAGTGGCAAGGGCCTCTCCGTTTCGGCTCATAATATTATCAATAGACAGGATCCCTTTCCCGCTCCGCTCGTAATACATGGTAGCGATGTTGTTAAACTGGAGTGTGATCATCATATCATGAGCGATTGTAAGGATCATGGTCAGATAGTCTTTCCACGCGTGCTCCTTTGGAATGATGATGGCGAGGCCGCACTGCTCCATCGGCTCATAGGGCTCATAAACACTCAGCATACTGATCGGCGAGAAATAAACCGCGTAGTTTTTCAGAATGGGATGTTCGTTCTCGTCGCCGACGGTGCTGACACTTTTCCAGTCGCGCAGCCCTTCCGAAACCGCGTTATATCCGCTCTCTTTCCAGTCGGAAGAAGCGTAAATACCGTTTTTATGAAGCTGATCCAAGACATATTCCTCATTGGCAAACAGATCCAGAAGAATGCCGTCGGCAGAAAATAGTCCCAGAGCATATACACTGGTGTGGGCATAAGTCATCGTCTTTGCCAGATAACGGTGCAGAAATGTATAGAGGCGGGCGAGCTTCCGGCGATATTGTTCAGTAATGTTTTCTTCCACCCGTGGGAAAATAGTAGAATAATTAGCAGCCATAATAATTCCCTCCAAAAGTGTGTCAAAATATAAGGCTTTGGCACAACTAACAGCTGATTTGTGTCAAATTATATCAAATATTGTAACAAAAAGCCGATGTTTTGGAAAGAGTGTTTTTTGACAGTACAGCTATTTAGCGCAATAACTCTTTCTGAGGAACACGTTCGGAAGCGGAGCGGATGGTTTGCGATACGTATTCTGTGAAAGGGGACAGCCGTGCGATGTTCCGTTCCAGAATCCGGAAAATCTAACAGGCCGAAGAGATGTTTAAAGGCAAAGCGGCGCTCCGGGCAACTCGCTGACGCTCAGACAATCCCTGCGCGCCGCTTAACAACATCTCATCGTCCTTAAGATTTTCAGCGGATTCCTCCAAAGTCACATCTTCCGGCTGCCCCCTTCCCCAGAAAGTATACTCAAACCATCCGATCCGCTTCCTGCGCATTTCCTGTTGGAAGTGTCATTGCCTAAATGGGCTGAACTGTGAAGTTGGCGCGGCTTGTAGGATTTCGACTGCGAAAGTCTTCCGGCCGCGCCTGCTTCTCGTAGCAGCTATATATTCACTGACTCCCGGTTTGAAAAAGCCCAGAAAACAGCCCCATTT
>CALWTQ010000026.1 GCA_944384505.1 uncultured Mediterraneibacter sp. | reverse complement strand
ATTCCTCCAAAGTCACATCTCCCGGCTGTCCCCTTCCCCAGAAAGTATGCTCAAACCATCCGCTCCGCTTCCTGCGCATTTCCAGGCGGCAGTGTTATTGCCCTAAACAGGCTGAAACGCACAACTGGCGCGGCTTGTAGGCTTTCAGCTGAGAAAGTCTTACGGCCGCGCCTGCTGCTTGTAGCAGCTATATATTCACTGACTCCCGGTTTGAAGAGCCCAGAAAACAGCCCCATTTCGGGAAAAATTCTGCGGGGATGGAGGATGGCGACGGGCGCCTTCGGAAGGGGGTTAGGGAAAGTTAAAGCTGCGGCGACAGACGTTAGGACTGACGGTGGAATTGTCTGAGCGGATGCGAGTTGTCCACCGTCAGTCCTTGCATTTAGTCTGTCGCCGCAGTTTTTAGTTTCCCTTATCCCCTGGACCGAAGCCCTGAGCCATCCTCCATCCCCGCAGAATACGTTTTTGAAATAGTCTCTGTTTTCGGACGTTTTACACACAGAAGTTATTGAACTTTATAGCTGCTCCGGTTCACTTCCATCCACTCTTTCGGCGACATCCCATACTCTCTTTTGAATGCCCGGAAGAAGCCGGAATAGTCTTTAAACCCGTACATCAGGTACGCTTCTGTGATCTTTGTCCCGTTCTGAATCGCGTCCCTGCAGGCGGCAAGTCTTTTCTTCATGATATACTGGTGAATCGGTATCCCTATATTGTCCTTGAATATGTGCGCAATATGGTACTTGCTCACATAGAACTCTCCTGCCAGCACATCAAGAGACAGTTCTTCATCCAGATGCTCCTCGATGTAATCTGTCAGGTTCTCGTAGAGGTTTTTCTCCTCTCTGGGTGTTTTTTCATGCTTCTTCTCATACACAGTCCGGTTTAAGTGCAGGACAAGATCGCTGACGCAAAGAGGCACCTTTGCCTCCCTCCCGAACCGGCCGCCTCTGGTCTCCTCAATAAGGTGAAACACTTTGGTCTGGATCGCATTAAAACTGATCCGGTCATTGTGAAAAATATATTCCTTCTTTGTCCTGACATACTGGAGCAGATATCCGTAGCAGGAAGACATCTCCATAAGCCGGTTCAGATACTCTTCCGTGATCCAGAACACAAACCTCCGGTAGGGCGTCTCCACATCGTGAATCAAAGCGCGGTGCGGCGTTCCCGGAGGGATCACTACCACATCGCCATAGGTCAGAGGGTATGCCTCCCCGGCAATTTCTATGGACATATCACCTTCCAGAAAGAAATAGAATTCATAGTATGTGTGCGTATGGCTGTCTACCTTGGACAAATAATGGTCCTTATAATAATAGATCTCAAAGTCCCGGGACAGCATATACTGTCTCGTGCTGAATCTGGTCTGCAGGTTCTTTTTCATTATATTTCCGCCTTTCTTCTGCGCGTGGCAGCCGCTGATGGAGATTCATCCTCTCTGCCTTTTTTTCTCCGGGGCGTATGCCCTCTCCGTATTTGATATCCATTTTACCCCTTATGTACTGCCCCCGCAACCTTTCTTCCGCAATTTTCGCAATATAAGAAACAAGCTCTGCAATTGGAATTTTTATGAATTTTTCACTATAATAAAACCAGAAAAAATCAACAGCCCTTTAAATCAGGGCCGCAGGATTCCAGAAGCGAAAGGAGAAAACAAATTATGGAAATGACACTCAGATGGTACGGTTCTAAATTCGACACTGTAACTCTGGAGCAGATCCGCCAGATTCCGGGAGTGACTGGCGTGATCACAACTCTGTATGACACAATGCCGGGAGAGGTATGGAGCAGGGAGCGCATTCGCGCCATGAAAGATGAGGTCGCGGCCGCAGGGCTTCACATCTCTGGTATCGAGAGTGTAAATGTGCATGACGCAATTAAAACAGGATCTGATGAGCGTGACAAGTACATTGATAATTACATTGAAACTCTGAAAAATCTTGGCGAGGAAGACATTCACCTTGTATGCTACAACTTCATGCCGGTCTTCGACTGGACAAGAACAGAGCTTGCCCGCAAACGTCCGGACGGCTCCACATGCCTTGCTTATACACAGGAAGCGGTAGACGCGCTGGATCCTGAGAAAATGTTCGACTCTATCGCAGGAGAGTCAAACGGAACTGTAATGCCGGGATGGGAACCAGAGCGTATGGCTCACGTAAAAGAGCTGTTTGAAATGTATAAAGACATTGACGATGAAAAGCTCTTTGCCAACCTGAAATACTTCCTTGAAAGAATTATGCCTGTCTGCAACGAATACGACATTTATATGGCGATTCATCCGGACGATCCGGCATGGAGCGTATTCGGACTTCCGCGTATCATCATCAACAAGGAAAACATCCTCCGCATGATGAAGATGGTTGACGATCCGCACAACGGCGTTACATTCTGCTCCGGTTCTTACGGAACAAACCTGGAGAATGACCTTCCGGATATGATCCGCTCCTTAAAGGGAAGAATTCATTTCGCGCATGTACGTAACCTGAAGTTCAACTCTCCGACAGACTTCGAGGAAGCAGCTCACCTTTCTTCCGACGGGACTTTCGATATGTACGAGATTATGAAGGCTCTGTACGACATCGGATTCGACGGACCGATCCGCCCGGACCACGGACGTATGATCTGGGGCGAGGTTGCAATGCCGGGATACGGACTCTATGACCGTGCGCTCGGCGCTACATACTTAAACGGACTGTGGGAAGCAATTGACAAAAGCCAGAAAAGAGGGAAATAATCATGATTTTAAATGAAGCAGGACTCAAAGACCGGGAAAAATGGGAAGCTGCAGGTTATCGTCTGCCGCAGTTTGACCGCGAAAAAGTAACAGAGGCTACAAAGAAAGCTCCTTTCTGGATCCACTTTGGAGCAGGAAATATCTTCCGCGCATTCCAGGCAAATGTCGTACAGAATCTTCTCAACAACGGAGACCTGGACCGCGGTCTGATCGCAGCGGAAGGATATGACTATGAGATCGTCGAGAAAATGAATCATCCACACGATGATTATACGATCCTTGTAACACTTAAAGCTGACGGAAATATTGAGAAGACAGTTGTAGGAAGCGTTGTGGAATCTCTTGTACTGGATTCTGCCAACGAGGCGCAGTACAGCCGCCTCAAAGAGATCTTCTCCAACGATTCACTGCAGATGGTGACATTCACAATCACAGAGAAGGGATACAGCTTAACTGACGGAAAAGGCGCCCAGCTTCCGGCTGTCACAGCAGACATGGAAGCCGGCCCGGAGAAACCGGACAGCTATATCGGAAAGGTTGCCTCTCTTCTGTATACAAGATATACTGCGGGCGGCACTCCGATCGCCATGGTCAGCATGGACAACTGCTCCCACAACGGCGATAAGCTCTATGCAGCGATCACCGCATTCGCGAAGGCATGGGAGGACGACGGCACTGCTAAGGAAGGATTCTATGCTTACGTAACAGATCCGGCAAAGGTATCTTTCCCGTGGACTATGATTGATAAGATCACTCCGCGCCCGAATGCTTCTGTTGAGGATATTCTGAAAAAAGACGGCATCGAGGGACTCGATCCGGTGATCACTTCAAAGAATACATACGTGGCTCCGTTCGTAAACGCTGAGGAATGTGAATACCTTGTAATTGAGGACAGCTTCCCCAACGGACGTCCGGCCCTGGAAAAAGGCGGCCTGATCTTCACAGACCGCGAGACTGTAGATAAAGTCGAGAAAATGAAGGTCTGCACCTGCTTAAATCCGCTGCACACCACACTGGCCGTTTTCGGATGCCTGCTTGGATATGACCTGATCTCCAAAGAGATGAGCGATCCTGTGCTGAAAAAGCTGGTTGAGATCATCGGATACAAAGAAGGGCTTCCGGTTGTTGTAAACCCGGGCATCCTGGATCCGAAAGAGTTCATCGACACAGTATTAAACGTCAGAGTTCCGAATCCGTTCATGCCGGATACTCCGCAGCGTATTGCAACAGATACTTCACAGAAGCTGGCAATCCGCTTCGGCGAGACAATCAAAGCTTACATGAAGTCTGATGATCTGAACGTATCTGACTTAAAATATATCCCGATGGTATTCGCCGGATGGATGCGGTACCTCATGGCAGTCGACGACAACGGCGAGAAATTCGAGTTGAGCCCGGATCCGCTGCTCGACACAGTATGCCCGTATGTTGCCTCCATCAAACTGGGCGATCAGATCAACGCTGAGGAAGTATTAAAACCGATCCTCGAAAACGAGGCAATCTTCGGCGTGAACCTGTTCGATGCAGGGCTGGCTCCGCTCGTATGCGATTACTTCACACAGATGATCGCAGGGCCGGGGGCTGTAAGAGCTACACTGGAGAAATACGTGCAGCCGTAATTGCAGCCTGCCCATAATCGCACATAAGTAAAAAAGAAAGACACAGGAGCTCACCTGAATGGCTCTTATGTCTTTCTTTTTTACTTTTGAGAGATATGTCCTCATATCCATTTGGCCCGCTGCCCGCAGTAATAAGGGCAGTTTGGAAAAGCAAGGGCAGACAGCGCCCCGTCAGAATCCTTCCTGTCTTCTTTTCTTCCTGAGTTCATACCGCTTCTTTCCATTTTCCCATTCTGCCTTCTCCGAGACGCTTTTCAGCTCGATTCCCGGCACTTCCATAGGGTTTCCATCTCCATCCACGGCTACCATGACGAGATAGGCCCTGTTAATGCTCTTCCGGGTACCATCCAGCTCCTCCACATAAGTATCAACCCGGACTTCCATGGATGTCCGCCCCACATAAGTGATCCTGCCTATGACCACAAGCATGTCATTGAGATAGGCCGGCGCCTTAAAGTTCAGTGTATCAATCGCGGCCGTTGTCACATCGCCGCCAAAGTGGCGTCTGCTGACAACACCGGCCGTCTCATCGATCCACTGCATGAGCTGTCCGCCGAAGAGACGGCCGTAACTGTTAATCTGCAGAGAACGTATCACATGTACTTGCTCTGTAAGAGAATCAGATACATATTTGGTTTTCCTTATACTATTCATTCTGTTATTCTCTCCTTCCGTCTCTCAGACCGGGACGCCATTTGGCGTCCCGGCTCTTTTTTACCAGTCAGCCTGCCGATTTGTCCAGTTCCTCAAGGATTGCCGGAATCACCTGATAGAGATCCCCCACGATCCCATAATCAGCCACCTCAAAGATCGGGGCGGATTCATTCTTATTAATTGCAACAATATAGTCTGAATTCTGCATCCCTGCCAGATGCTGGATAGCCCCGGATATACCGCAGGCGAAATAAATCTTTGGTTTTACCGTTGTCCCGGTCTGCCCCACCTGATAGGAATGGTCAATCCATCCCGCGTCCACTGCGGCTCTTGATGAGGCGATCGTACCGCCAAGACGGTCCGCAAGCTTCTTCAGCAATTGGAAACCGTCCGCGTTCCCAAGCCCCATGCCTCCGGATACGATCACCTCAGCGTCTGTAAGAGATACCATCTCCCCTGTTTTCTTTACGATGTCAAGCACCTTTGTCCGAATATCCCCATCCTCAAAATGCACATCCAGCTTCACGACTTCCGCCTTTCTGGAGTCGTCCCGCTCTGCCTTCTGCATCACGCCGGGGCGTACCGTGGACATCTGGGGCCTGTGATCCGGGCATATGATTGTGGCCATGAGATTGCCTCCGAACGCGGGACGGGTCTGTTTCAGTTTTCCATCCTCCGGATCGATCTCAAGCCCGGTACAGTCCGCCGTGAGTCCTGTCCCGCAGTTCACCGCAAGGCAGGGTCCAAGATCCCGCCCGATATGGGTCGCGCCCAGCAGCACAATCTCAGGCTTATATTTTTCGATCGCCTCACCGATTACTTTTGTGTACGCGTCCGTCCGGTATACAGACAGTTCCTTATGGTCGGCGAGATAAACCTTATCTGCACCGTAAGCAGCCAGTTCCTCCGCCAGCTTTTCTACATGATCCCCGCAGAGCACGGCGCACAGCTCTGTCCCGATCTCGTCGGCCAGTTTTCTTCCCTCGCCCAGGAGTTCCAGAACCACCGGCATAATCCTGTTTTCTCTCTGTTCCGCAAATACCCATACGCCGCTGTATGCGCTGATATCCGCCGTCTTTTTCTCCTCCGCGGTCTTCTCGATCGCACCGAACGGGCACACATCCACGCAGGCTCCGCACTCGGTACAGGCCTGGCCGATCACCGCAAGCCTGCCCTCCATGGATATGGCGTCAAACGGGCAGTTTCTCACACATTTCGTACAGCCCGCGCACTTTTCTTTGATCACTCTAACTGCCATGATATCTGTTCCTCCTGTCTAGATTAAGTGTTTTTCCCGGAAACGTCCCACGAGCGCCGCTGCCATCTCCGTAACTGTTCCGCTTAACATCTCACCTTTGCCTTTCGGTTCCGGCGTAAAGGAGCGGAATACCTGGGTCGGGGAAGCGCTCAGTCCGCATTCCTGCGGGTCAAGCCCTACATCCTCATGGTTCCACACCACAATCTCCTGGTTTGCGGTGTCAACAATGCGGAAGACTGTCATATACCTGGGCTCATTAAGCTCCTTGACGGCGGTCAGAAGGCAGGGAGTTTTCACCTCCACAACCTCATATCCGTCTTCCATCTGTCTCTGCACAACAGCCTTCCCGTCTTCCAGACGGATATCCTGGACATAAGTGACAACCGGGAGGCCGAGCCTCTGCGCCAGCTGGGGTCCCACCTGCGCCGTGTCTCCATCGATGGCCTGCCGGCCTGCAAAGACAAGATCCACATCTCCAACTTTCCTGATTCCCGCCGCAAGTGTCGTGGAAGTCGCACATGTGTCCGCTCCTCCGAACTCACGGTCGCTTAAAAGATAGGCCTCGTCCGCGCCCATGGCCAGACATTCCCTGAGCATATAAGATGCCTGGGGCGGCCCCATGGATATCACTGCCACTGTTGTCCCCGGATCCTTATCTTTGATCCGAAGCGCCGCCTCCAGAGCGTTGGCGTCATCCGGATTAAGGATGCTGGGCACCCCTTCCCGGATCAGAGTCCCTTTTACCGGGTCTATCCTGACTTCATTTGTATCAGGCACCTGTTTTACACACACTAATATCTTCATAGCCTAAGTTCCTCCCATTACTTTAAAAGCTGCCCCGCGATTATCATCTGCTGTACCTGCGAGGTTCCCTCGTAAATCGTAAACACGCGGCAGTCTCTGTAGAAGCGCTCAATCTTGTAATCTTTGATGTATCCGTACCCGCCGTGAATCTGAAGCGCTTTGGCGCACACTTCGTTGCACATCTCCGAGGCGAAGTATTTTGCGATGGATGCGGCCTTTGTAATTGATTTCCCTTCGTCCTTGAGACGGGCCGTCTCGTACACAAGCCCTCTTGCCGCCTCCACTTTAGCCGCCATGTCCGCGAGGGTAAAACTGATGGCCTGGAAATCTGCGATTCTTTTCCCGAACTGTTTCCTCTCCTTCGCGTATTTTATAGACTCGTCCAGGGCCGCCTGAGCGACTCCCACGGACTGGGCCGCCACGCCCATACGCCCTACTTCCAGCGTTTTCATGGCGTTTGAGAAGCCGCGGTTGAGCTCGCCCAGCAGATTCTCTTTCGGCACCCGCACGTTTTCAAGAATGATATCGCCGATAGGGAATCCCACAAGCCCCATCTTTTCCTCCGGCTTTCCCCTGGAGACTCCCGGAGAATCCAGCTCCACGATAAAGGCGGAGATGCCGCGGCTCTTCTTTTCCGGAGCTGTCTTGGCATAGATAACAGCGATATCCGCGATAGGCGCCATGGTGATAAATGACTTCCTTCCATTCAATACATAAGAGTCCCCATCCTCCACCGCTGTAGTCGCCATGCTGCCCGCGTCAGAGCCGGCGCCCGGTTCTGTCATGCAGAATGCCATAATCTTCTCCCCTGTGATAATCGGCTTTAAATATTTTCCAATCTGCGCTTCTGTTCCCGAGAGAAGGAGCGGTCCGCCTGAGAGAGAATTGGGATTTGACACATAAATGCTGGCTGACGCACTCTTTTTTGCAATCTCTTCCATCACAATGACATAGGAGAGATTATCCGCCCCCGCTCCTCCCAGTTCTCTCGGAATCTTAATTCCGAAAAATCCTGCCTTCGCCATTTTCCGGCGGATTTCCTGCGGAAAAACATGGGTCTCTTCCATTGTGTCGAGAACATCATTCGTCAGCTCTTTTTCCGCAAAATCTCTTGCAAGTTTTCTGATCAGCTCATGCTGTTCGGTAAATTTCATCTGCCTGTCCTCCTGATTCGATTTGTTAAATTAATCACAAACATGTGTTCAGCCCCGGGATGCCGGGGCTGCTGCAAAACCTTCTGATTAAAGTCTGAATCTCCAGATTCATCCTATTTTCTGTTAAATACCGGTTTCCGCTTTTCACTGAACGCACGGAGCAGTTCGTCTCTGTTCGGATCATCGAGAAGAAGGTGCCCGTACTTACATTCAATTGTATATTTGTCCAGGGCATGGAAATCATTTGTCTGAGACATGCCTTCCTTGACGTACTGTACTGCTTTGTAGTAGTTCGCAGTAATTTCGTGGGCAAGAGAGAGGGCTGTTTCGTAGAGGGCGTCCTTCTTTACAACTTTGAAGATACCGCCATACGGATACAGATCCTCCGCGCTCAGGTAATTGCCCGTGAAAGCCATGTATCTGGCCAGCTTTTCCGGGACGATCTGGCAGACCTCTGAAGCGCCTCCCGTAATTCCCACCTTGATCTCCGGCGTACCGAAAAACGCGTCGTCTGAGGCTACTAGGAGATCGCAGCTTGACGCCACCACCAGTCCCAGTGCCAGACAATACCCGTGAACCGCAGCGATGGTGGGCACTTTGCACTCTCCAAGCGCTTTGAACAGTCTCTTGTCCGCCGCCTGCACCTCGTCCAGCGTCTCATGGGTGAGGGCGCTGAATTCTTTTACATCGCTGCCGGACATAAACCCTTTCCCCTCCGACTTAAGGATCACACAGGATATGTCCTCTCTCGCGTTGACAGATTTGAACAGTTCCGCCAGTTCATCCTTTGACGCGATATTCAAAGCGTTTGCCGGCGGCCTGCAGAATGTTATAACCGCAATCTCCCCATCTACTATCTCAAATTTACAAAACTCCATCTTTCTTCCTCCTTCCAGTTCTTCCGGTCCGGGTGCGCCATTCTCATACCCGGATCCGGTGTCTTCTATAATCCGGCGGTCAGCTCTTCCGCCATTTTTCTGAGCCGGACTTTATTAATCTTCTGATTCTCCGTCATTGGCATCTGGTCAAGCTGAAAAACATACTGCGGTTTCTTGTAGGAGGCGATTCTGCTCCTCACATGTTCAATCAGCTCTTTCTCTTCTGCCTTCTTCCCGTTCTTAACTACCACAAAGGCGGCCACGCTCTCTCCATATTTCCTGTCCGGCACGCCGACCACAGCGGCGCACTGCACCGCAGGATGCATGGTCAGGACATTCTCGATCTCCGAAGGGTAGATATTCTCCCCGCCCCGGATAATCATCTCCTTGCACCTTCCCACCATCTTATAATTGCCATCCCGGTGCCTGATGTACAAATCCCCTGTTCTGAGCCATCCGTCATCGTCCAGCACCTGGCGCGTCAGATCCGGCTTGCCGCAGTAGCCTTTCATCACATTGTAACCGCGGGTGTACATCTCTCCCACAGTCTCATAACCGGCCTCTTCTCCGGTGTTTATGTCCACCAGCCTGTTTTCTACATGGGGCATATCTGTGCCGACGATCCCAATCCTGTACTCAAATGGAATCGTATGATCCGCCATCACCGCAAGCCCGCAGTCCTCGGTCAGGCCGCAGCCAAATGTTACGTCCCGCATGTGCATCTTATTTAAAATGTCGTACGCCAGCTCTGTGGCACAGGCTGCTCCGCCCACAATTCCGGTCCGGAGGCTGCTCATGTCATATTTTTCAAATTCGGGATGATAGATCATGCGCGAAAACATTGTGGCAACGCCAAGCAGAGAGGTACAGCGGTATTTCTGTACTGCTTCCAGCACCTTGATCTCGCTGAACCGGTCGATCATCACCATTCCCGCGCCCCGCCCGATGCAGGACAGCACCCCGAGTATCATACCGAAACAGTGGAACAGAGGAACAGGAATGCACTCCAGGTCGTTCTGATCCAGCCCTTTCTTATAACCGGTCGTCTTTCCCACGTTCAGAATCCCAAGGTGAGTCAGCTCCACTCCTTTTGGAGCCGCTGTAGAGCCGGAAGTAAAAATAATGCAGGCCGTTTCATGAGCTTCTATTTCGAACTTTCTCCGGCTGATTCTGGACAGGATCCTTTCCTCCGGCTCTTTTGTAAGCCTTTCAAATGGAAGAATCTCCTCTCTGTCCAGGACGTCCTCTCTTGTCCCCATATACATCAGGATCTCGAGGTCTTCAAGCTCTTCCCGGTCCAGTGAGTCTACAATTTCCGGAAACGGGTTGTGTTCTGTCCCGTCGTCAAAGATAAGCATCCTCACACTGCCGTACATCAGCGCATTTTTCAGCTCCATACTCTTGAAGCCTGTATTGAGCGCCACCAGTCCCGCGCCCAGCTTGCCCAGGGCGAACATCAGGCTCACCCACTTCACGCTGTTGAGCGCATAGACGCCCACCCGGTCGCCTCTCCTGATCCCGATGGCGGCAAGGTTTGCCGCCATCCGGTCTGTGAGTTCTGAAAGTTCTCTGTATGTACAGGTTTCGCCGGTTCCCGCATCCGTAATGCACAGCCTGTCTCCCAGTCTCTCTGCCTGCATGTCAAGGGCTGTGCCGACGGACATGTGCCATAGTCTGTCCACAGTATCGTCCGCCATCTGTTCCAGATAAAGATTTTTATACTTCTCGCTCATATAAAACCTCCGCGCCCCGGCATGTCAGGCCTCTTCTTTCGCCAATTTCGTCACTGCCTCACCATCGAGCACACACTCGCCTTTCTGGTTGTAGCACTTTGTCTCCATGACAACGACCCGCTTCTCCCTTTTCTCCTTACAGGTGACAACCGAGGTAATCGTGTCCCCTATGTAAACCGGCGCCTTGAATTCCACATACTGGGAAATGTATACAGAGCCCGGAAACGCCAATGTCAGCGCCGCAGGTATAAACGCTGCGGTCAATGCGCCGTGCGCTATCCTTCTGCCAAAAAAAGTGCTTTTCGCGTACTCATCGTTAATATGGATCTGATTCATATCACCGGACACAGCGGCGAACAGAAGGATATCCCCATCCGTCACTGTCTTTGAAAAGCTCTGGCTGTCGCCGATTTTCAGCTGCGAATATGTATATGCCATTTTTCCACCCCCTGAATCTTATCTGCTGTTTCTTTCAATAATCCCGGCAAGTCCGAAAGGTTCCTCCCCGTAAATGTTGACCGGAGTTTCCCCGAGATCAGAGGCGATCAGCGGCTTAAAGTCCATCTGAGAAAGCACATCCCGCTCCAGATCAATTCCCTTTGCGATCTCAATCAGCTCCGGCCCGTTCTCCGTCAGCCTGAATACCGCTCTCTCAGTCACAAAATACATGTTCTGTCCTCTCTGTGCCGCAAGCTTTCCATTATAAGAGATCTGCTGAACCTTTTTCACCATCTTGCGGATCGATCCCTCCTGCACAATCTTAAGGCCGCCATCGCCAAACTCTGTCTGCAGCCCTTTGCCTGTAAATGTGGAACAGAACACAACATTCTTTGCCGTGGAAGTAATGTCGATAAAACCTCCCGCTCCCGAAGCCACAGGGCCCATGCGGGTCGCATTCACATTCCCCTCCGCGTCCATCTCCCCCGCTCCCATAAAGGTAAAGTCAATCCCGCTTCCGTTGTAATACTCAAACTGCCTGTCATGGGGGATCAGCGCAGCCGCATTTCTGGAGATTCCAAAGTCAATCCCTCCCGCCGGGACCCCGCCGTAAATTCCGGATTCCACAGTAATGGTAATCTGATCCGACACATTTTCCTCCGCCAGTATAGAGCCAAATACATCATTGGGAATTCCGGTTCCCACATTTATGATAGATCCGGCTTTCAGCAGCATGGACGCCCTGCGCCCGATCGCCTTGCGGATAGAAAACGGCACCAGGTTCTGTCCCCCTTCCGGCGCCCATCCCTGGCCGCTGTAGGACGGATCATAATACCAGGAAGACGTCTGTCTGTGATCCTCATATGGGTTGTCACACAGGACTACCGCGTCCACAAGAACCCCCGGCACTGTCACCATCTTCGGGCTGATCGACCCTTTTTTCACGATGCGTTTCACCTGGCAGATAACTTTCCCGCCGAATCGCTTTGCTGCCATGACCGCCGGAAGAACCTCCAGAAGCATAGGCTCCTCCTCTGTGGAAATATTCCCCATCTCATCCGCGCAGGTTCCCCGGATAATCAGGGTATCGATCGGAACCTCCCTGTAGCGGATATATTCTTCATCGTCGATCCGGACGATATCAACCACCTCGTGTCCGCCGTCCCGCGTGCGCTGGTTCATCTTCCCGCCCTCAATGCGCGGGTCAATGAACGTACCCAGTCCAATTTTGCTGATTTTCCCCGGCTCTCTGAGCGCCATGCTGTGGAACATATTCGCCATCTGGCCCTGGGGCAGGTTAAACGCCTCCACCGCATTCTCGCTGATCAGCTTCATCAGGGGCGGGCACAGTCCCCAGTGCCCGCCGATCAGGCGGAAAAGCAGGCCTTCATGAGCCAGATGCGCAAGTCCTTTCACACGGTCAGACTGACCGCATGTGTGGAATAACGTCAGGTTGTTCGGTTCCCCGGTGGTGAGAAACCGCTGCTCGATCGCTTTGAGGATTGACTCGCTCGCGGAGATCATAGTCATCCCTATGGTGCTGAGTGTCGAGCCGTTCTCAATCATTTCAGCGGCTTCTTTCGCCGTTATAAACTCAGGTATTCTCATTCAGGCCAGCCCCTCCCTTCCTAGCATTTCTCAAACAGCACGGCCAGGCCCTGTCCGCCTCCGATGCAGAGGGTCGCCACGCCGTAGCGTACATTTCTTCTCATCATCTCGTTCATCAGTTTAATTGTGATAATACAGCCGGTCGCTCCGATGGGATGCCCCATTGAGATTCCGCTTCCGTTTACATTGACAATGTCCTCGTTGAGGCCCAGCTCCTGGATGCAGGCCGCCGCCTGCGCGGCAAACGCCTCGTTCAGCTCGATAAGGCCGATGTCATCAAGCGTAAGTCCTGTCTTACCCAGAAGCTTTTTCATAGCCGGAACCGGTCCGATTCCCATGTACTGAGGATCCACGCCGGCTACCGCCGCGTCTGCGAGACGCACGATCGGCTTAAGCCCCAGTTCCTGTGCCTTTGAGAGCTTCATGACAACGACTGCCGCAGCGCCGTCGTTGATTCCCGATGAGTTTCCTGCCGTAACCGTGCCGTCTTCTTTGAATGCCGGACGGAGTTTGGCCAGCTTCTCCATAGAGCTGTCATGACGCACAAATTCATCTTCGTCGAAGATCTTTGTCTCTTTTTTGCTCACCTTCACCTCAATGGGCACGATCTCGTCTTTGAATTTTCCTTCTTTCTGGGCCGCGGAGCATCTCTGCTGGCTCATCAGGGCGACTTCATCCTGCCGCTCTCTTGTGATATGGTATTTCTCCGCTACATTCTCGGCGGTAATTCCCATGTGGTTCCTTGTAAACGGATCAGAGAGCGCGGTGATCAATCCGTCTTCCAGTTCCCCGTGCCCCATGCGGTATCCGTAGCGGGCTTTCCTCAGATAATAAGGAATGTTGGTCATACTCTCGCACCCTCCGGCCACGGCGATCTCACAGTATCCGTTCTCAATCTCATGCGCGGCTGTCACGATCGCCTGGAGTCCTGACGAGCAGAGGCGGTTTACAGTAAGGGCTGTAGTCTCATAGGGCAGCCCTGCCTTCACACCCGCAAGACGTGCCGCAAACGCGTTTTCCGCCGCCTGGCCTACACAGCCATATACAACCTCGTCCACCTGCTCCGGTTTGATCCCGGCGCGGCTCACTGCTTCTTTAATCACGATTCCTCCAAGGTCGGACGCCTCAAAATCTTTCAGCGAACCTCCCATTTTTCCCACTGCTGTGCGGCAGCCTGATACAATTACAACCGGATCCTTATCTGATATATTCATTCTTCATAACCTCCTGCCTGATACTGTTTAATTTTTATAAAATCATTCCTCCATCTACGTTGTAGATGCCCTGCGTCATGTGGGAAGCCTCGTCAGACGCCAGGAATGCAACCATATTTCCCACATCCTCCGGCGTTCCCATTTCGCCAAGGGAAATCTTCCCTACCATGATCTCCTTCGCCTTATCCGGAACATTGGCCGTCATCTCCGTCTTCATAAATCCCGGAACGATAGCGTTGCATGTGATTTTAAACTTGCCCAGCTCTTTGCCCGCTGTACGGGTGAGCGCGATAACGCCGGCTTTCGCAGCCGCGTAGTTGCACTGTCCTATATTCCCGTTCAGATAGGAAGCAGATGAGATATTGATAATGCGTCCGTACTGATTCTCTATCATGTGCTTCACTGTGGGGCTCATTGTGTAGAACATACCGGAGAGATTCACCGCGATCACAGAATCCCACTCTTCTTTTGTCATTTTCTTAAGTGTTCTGTCACGGTTGATTCCCGCATTGTTTACAAGGATGTCGATCTTTCCGAAACGCTCAATCGTCCCTTTTACAAGCGCGTCAGCCTGTTCCCAGTTAGACACGTCGCAGAGAATATAATCCGCCTCTGCTCCCAGCTCTTTTAAAGACGCCACCGCATTTTTCGCGTTCTCCTCATTCACATCGGAAATCATAACCGTTGCGCCTTCCTCCGCAAGCTTTTTCGCAATGCCATAGCCCAGTCCTCTTCCCGATCCTGTAACAATTGCTACTTTACCTTTTAAGCTTCTCTTATCCATTCTTCTTTCCCTCCTGATTCATTGAATCTAAACTGATTTCTTTCATAATTTTATTTCTTTCATCCGGCGCCGGCGCCACCTGCCGCCGGCGCTTTCATCCTGTCTGTTATACAATTCCGAACAGCATATACAGAGCAATTGTCAGCACACAGCCAAGACATGTAAACACGATATTAGTCATAAATACATACTTGTAACTCTCCTTCGGCGTGATTCCTGTGTAAACCCAGGAAGTTACGATACCGCCTGAGTGCGGGAAGGAATCCAGACCGGCCCCCGCCCATGTGATGGAACGGTGGAGCATCTCCAGCGGAATTCCCTGCTGATTGCACATGGTCACATACTGCGGTCCAAGCGCTGCCAGGAATACGGAGAGTCCTCCTGAACAGGAACCGCACGCCGCCGCCACAATTCCGGTTGCGATGGAAGCGGAAATCAGAGGATTCAGATCCAGGCTGAACGCCCAGTCCCTTACTACCGCGAATCCTTCTGATGCCTGTACTACACCGCCGAATCCTGTTACCATAGCTGTGTTCATCAAAGCGAGGACACTCTTGTCGGCCGAATCATCGATGGTCTGACGGATCCCCTGAAGAGCTTTCTGGCCAAACAGGATCACAACAAGCAGACAGCTGAATACCATTGCCTGGATCACGACAAAGTTCGTATCCCAGCTGGAACGGAGCACCTGCTGAAGGACGAATATGTACGCGATCTCGAACACGATCGGAAGAATTGCCATCCAGAACGGAGGCAGGCCTTCACGGTTGCTGATATCAAGCTGGCTTAAATCATCGTTGGGGCCTGCCACGAACCCGATGCCCTGTTTCTGAAGCACAACCCGGTTCCACTCAAGCCATACCACACAGAGGATAAAGATGATCACAGATACGATCACACCATTTAAAGGAGCCGCATAAGCTGTCGTCCCAAGTACCTCGGTGGGCATGATATTCTGAATCTGCGGCGTTCCCGGAAGGCCGACCATTGTAAAGGTCGCACATCCTGCAAAAAGCACACAGGTGAAGAGCCGCTTCGGAATATTTCCCTCTTTGAAGAGCACAAGCGCGATGGGCCAGATCGTAAACACGATAACGAACATGCTCACTCCGCCGTAGGAGAGAATCGCCGTAAAGATCAAGACCACCAGGAGCGCACGTTTCGCTCCGATCACGTCCGCGATCTTACATGCGATCGATTTCGCCGCTCCGCTGACACTCATCAGCGAGCCGAACAATGTTCCCAGGAAGAACAAAAGAAAGTAACTCCCTGCATAGTCTTTCATGAAAGTTGCATAATGCACATTTATCGCTTCCCATAAATCCATCCGGTTTGTGACCACGACGACCAGTGCCGCCACCAGGGATGTCTGGATCATTCCACAGCCTTTATAGGCCATAATAATCAGCACAACCAGCCCAAGTATCAATCCTATCACAGATAAAACTTCCATTTATTCTGTCTCCTTTCTCATGTTTTCTGGACATACTCTGTGAGGATTCCCTCTCCGTATCTCGGTCTCAGGAAATTCACCTGTATCCCCCCTGCGCCAGGCACACTTTTTTCCTCCAGCATTTCCATTCCTTTTTCTTCAAATTCTTTTTTCACAGCCTCCACGTCATCAACGGCAAACGCGATATGGTGGAGTCCGCCTTTCCCTTTGTTGTAGTCCAGAAGCACGCCTGCCTTTGGCACGACCAGTTCAATGGGCGTCTCATTGTCCGCGTGTTTTAAAAATATGCAGTCCGCCTGGTAAGCTTCCACGTACTCCTGGTAATCAATCTCAAATCCGAACTTCTCGCAGAACCGCTCTGCCCTCTCCGGATCCGGAATCACGATTCCTATATGGTGAAGTATGTATCTGTCTTTCATTCTGCCACTCCTATCACTTCCGCCCCTTTCAGGCCTGCAATCTCCTCCGCGCTTTTCCCGAGAAGGCCTGACAGTACCTCCGCTGTATTCTCTCCGACTTTCGGAGGAAGGCTGCAGATCTCACCGGGCGTCCTTGACAGCTTGATCGGGATTCCGGTGATCGGCATCTTCGTGCCGTCCGGGTACTCCATCGTCTTAAGCATATCCCTGTGCTGCACCTGCGGGTTATTGACCACATCGACCACATCCGCCACAATCGAACAGGGCAGGCCGACGCCTGTCAGAATCTCTTCTACTTCAGCTGCCGTGTAGTCATTGACCCATTCCTGGCAGACCCGCTCCATCTCTTCCGGATTTGCCATTCTCTGCGGGCTGTATTTAAACTTATCTTCTGCCAGCAGGTCTTCCCTGCCGATCTTCTTGCAGAAGATCTCAAAGAGTTTGTCTGATCCGGCATGGATATACACGTATTTCCCGTCTTTTCCCCTGAAAGTGTTCGCCGGGCTTAATGCGCGGTCACGGTTTCCAAGCTGTCCGACCACTTCGCCGAGGGCACGGTATGCCTGAGTTGTAAACAAAGAGTAAGATACTCCCGCATCTACCATGGCAATATCTGCCTCCTGGCCCATGCCGCTCTTCTGTCTCTCGTAGAGTGCAATGACTGTTGCCAGCGCCGCAAAAGTTCCTCCCATATAGTCCAGGTATACAGAACCGATCATTGACGGCGGCTCTCCCACCTCACCGGTCAGACTCATAATTCCGCACATTGCCTGGGCGATACAGTCAAATGCCGCCCTGTCCTTGTAAGGTCCGGTCTGTCCGAATCCGCTCACATGGGTAACAATGATACTCGGGTTGATCTTTTCCAGCGTCTCTTTTCCAAGGCCCATCTTTTCCAGTGTTCCCGGGCGGAAGTTCTCAACGAGCACATCGCATTTTTTCACAATGTCATAAAGAAGCTCTTTTCCTTCCGGTTTCCTGTAATCAATTTCCACACTCTTCTTATTTCTGTTCAGCATATTAAAGTAAATGCTGCGCTCACCGAGCCAGGGGCCAAAATATCTGGTATCATCTCCCCTTCCCTTCTCAATCTTTATAACTTCTGCTCCCATGTCTGCAAGAAGCTGTGTGCAGTAGGGACCCGATAAAAATCTTGTCAAATCGCAGATCCTCACTCCGTCTAATGGTTTTTTGTTCATAAGCTGTAACCTCCATCTCCTTTTCTTCTGATTTGTTTTTGCTTGATATTGATTATATATTTTTTGTTTTTCCGCTTCCATTCGCAGAGTTGCCGGAATATTTTTTGTTTTTTGGAGCATCTGCACGATTTCCAGATTTAATTCTGGCAAATTATTTTCTAAAATGAAATCAAAAATTATTTGATGTTTCATTCTAGAAAAATTTTTATTCATTTTTCGGACTGGATTTAGCTGATTTGAATAAATTCCGGCGCATTTTTTTGGCATTTTCGCACAAAAAAAACGCCTCCGAGCTTATGCCCAGAAGCATTTTCTGTTTGAATCATTTTACCTGAACCGTTCCTTTTATTCCTTTACGTCCTGTACTGTCCGTCCCTCTTCTATGCCGGGACGAAGGAGAACATCCTGTACTCCATCCACATTTCCATGAATTCTGTCTGTCAGAATGTCTACTGCTTTCTCCGCCATCTTCCATGTACTTACACCAACGGATGTAAAACCAAGTGATTCGGCAATCGGTGAGTGATCATAGCAGATCAGGCTAATGTCCTTCGGCACACGGACGCCATAGTCTCGCATCGCCTCAAAAAATCCTATTCCCATCATATCATTCCCTGTAAATACGGCGGTACAGTCCGGATATTTCTTTATGAGCATTTCGCCAAACGCATACCCGCTCTTTATGTCCAGATTGCCATGGTAAACGTTGTGGGAAGTAATCGGAAGGAGGCTCCTGAACATTGCCTCCCGGAATCCTCTCTCCCTCTCCCGCATAGAATAAGAATAAATCTTTCCGGCCAGGAACAGGATCTTTCTGTGCCCGCGGTCAATCAAATACTGTGTCGCCAGGTATCCTCCCTGGTAGTTGTCAGTAATTACTGAATCAAGGGGCGCAAGCGGTACATTCCGGTTCAGGCAGACAAACGGGAGGTCCTTTTCATCCGGCATATCCTGCCCTGAGCCGGCGCTTATATCCGTAAAAATAACACCTGCGTAAGATTCCTTTTTTGCCATCTGTACAAGATTTTTCTCAATTTTTTCATCTTCCTGGGAAGTTGCAATTATTACATCATAACCATTCTCCCTCAGAATCTGACTGATGCATTTCACCTGCTCCATATAGAAGCCGTTTCCCAGATTTCCCACAATAACAAGCACCTTATGGCAGTTGGCCGCTGTCCTGCGAAGATCCATTACATTTGTCCGGTACTGGTATTCGTCCAGCAGCCTTTCAATAGCTTCCCTGGTTTCCTTTTTCACGCCGCCGCTGTTATTAATAACGCGGCAAATAGTGGAGCTTGAATATCCGCTGATTTCCGCCAATTCTCTAATCGTAATTCCCATGGGCATCTCCTTTCACATGCCAGCATTATATCATCAAGAATAGTTTTTCCGCAATGGTCTGCTCTCGTTTTTCCTGCTTCCAATAGAGCGGTTCAGCTATAAAGTGCACTAACATTTCCTGTGACTCACGTCCGGAAGCGGAGCGGATGGTTTGCGATACGTATTCTGTGAAAGGGGACAGCCGGGAGATGTTCCGTTCCAGAATCCGGAAAATCTAGCAGGCCGAAGAGATGTTTAAGGGCAAAGCGGCGCTCCGGGCAACTCGCTGCGCTCAGACAATCCCAGCGCGCCGCTTAACAACATCTCTCCGCCCTTCAAGATTTTCAGCGGATTCCTCCAAAGTCACATCTCCCGGCTGCCCCCTTCCCCAGAAAGTATACTCAAACCACCCGCTCCGCTTCCTGCGCATTTCCAGGCGGAAGAGTTATTGCCCTAAACAGGCTGAAACGTACAACTGGCGCGGCTTGAGCGCTTTCCTCTGCGAAAGCTTCCCGGCCGCGCCTGCTTCTTCTCACAGCTATATATTCACTGACTTCCGTCTTAAAAAGCCCAGAAAACAGCCCCATTTCGAGAAAAATTCTGCGGGGTTGGAGGATGGCGACGGGCGCCTTCGGAAGGGGATTAGCGAAACTTGAAGTTGCGGCTGCGGATGTTAGGGCAGGAGGGGAGATTGTCTGAGCGTAAGCGAGTTGCTTCCCTCCTGTCCTTGCATTTAATCCGCAGCCGGAACTTCTTAGTTTCTCTTATCCCCTGTAGCGAAGCCCGGAGCCATCCTCCATCCCCGCAGAATACGTCTCAGAATCCCCTGTTTTCGAACGTTTATCATGCGGGTCTTAGTGAACTATATAGCTGCCGATTCAAACTGACTGTTATACAGTTCTGCGTAGAAGCCGTTCTGAGCAAGGAGAGCTTCATGAGTTCCCTGTTCGATGATATCTCCGTCTTTCATGACGAGGATCAGATCCGCGTCGCGGATGGTGGAGAGGCGGTGGGCTATGATGAAGCTTGTTCTGCCTTTCATCAGGTTATCCATTGCCTTCTGGATGAGCACCTCTGTTCTTGTATCTACTGAGCTGGTGGCTTCATCCAGGATCAGGATCTTCGGATCTGCCAGGATGGCCCTTGCAATGGTGAGGAGCTGCTTCTGTCCCTGGGAGACGTTTGTGGCTTCCTCATTCAGTTCCATGTTATAGCCGCCCGGCAGTGTCTGGACGAACCTGTGGACATGGGCCGCCTTTGCCGCCTGTATCACCTCTTCGTCTGTGGCGTCCAGTCTGCCGTAACGGATATTCTCCATAATCGTCCCGTGAAACAGCCAGGTATCCTGGAGCACCATGCCGAACATCTCGCGCAGCTCACTGCGGTTAAAGTCTCTGATATCATGCCCGTCTATGCGGATCGCCCCGCTGTTTACATCATAGAAACGCATCAGCAGTTTAATCATCGTTGTCTTTCCTGCTCCGGTCGGTCCCACGATCGCGATCTTCTGTCCTTCTTTTACCTTTGCGGAGAAATCATTGATAATAATCTTATCCGGATTGTATCCAAAATGTACATGATCAAACTCTACATTCCCTCTCAGTCCTTCTACAGACACAGGATTTGGAACGGTCTGATCTTCCTCCTCCTCATCCAGGAATTCAAAGACTCTCTCTGACGCGGCTGCTGTCAGCTGGAGCATATTTGAGACCTGGGCCACCTGCTGGATCGGCTGGGTAAAGTTTCTTACATATTGGATGAAAGACTGGATGTCGCCGACTTCAATCGTCTTCTTGATCGCCAGGAATCCTCCCAGTATCGCTACACCCACATACCCCAGGTTTCCGATGAACTGCATCACCGGCATCATCATGCCTGAGAAAAACTGGGACTTCCATGCGGAGTCGTAAAGCTTTCCGTTCATATCATTAAAGCTGCGGATTACATCATCTTCCTTGTTAAACGCTTTGATAATGTTATGTCCGCTGTAGATTTCCTCCACCTGGCCGTTTACATTTCCAAGATATTCCTGCTGCCCGCGGAAATATTTCTGGGAGTGCTTCATCACAAAAGCGATAAGGAACACCGAAACCGGCAGAATCAGCAGGGCCACCAGGGTCATCAGCGGACTGATGGACAGCATCATCACAAGCACACCGATCAGGGTAGTCACTGAGGTAATCATCTGAGTGGCGCTCTGATTTAAGCTCTGTCCCAGTGTATCCACGTCATTCGTCACGCGGGAAAGCACCTCGCCTACAGGCTTTGTGTCAAAATAGTTCATCGGCATGCGGTTGACTTTTTCCGAAATTTCTTTTCTCAGCCGGTAAGTCGTCTTCTGGGAGACTCCGGTCATGATGATGCCCTGGATGAATGTACACAGCGCGCTGATCAGATACAGCCCCAGGGTGAGAAGAAGAATTCTTCCGATCTTCCCAAAATCCATGCCGCTGCCTCCGGACACCTTGCTTACCAGGCCGTTGAATATCTCTGTTGTCGCCTTACCAAGAATCTTAGGCCCTACAATATTGAATATTGTGCCGCACACTGCGAACACTGCCACAAATATCATGTGCACTTTAAACGCGCTCATATACCGGACCAGTTTCCTGATCGTACCTTTGAAGTCTTTTGCCCTGTCGTCTGACATACCGCCGCCATGGGGACCTCTCATACCTCTAGGCATGGCTTAACACCTCCTCTCCTAAGTTCATACCTGGCTCTTCCATCCCGGCCGCAAGCTCTGCCTCAGACAGCTGGGAGGCAGCGATCTGCTGGTATACGCTGCAGGTTCTCAGAAGCTCTCTGTGTGTTCCGGTTCCTGCCACCCGTCCATCGTCCAGTACAATGATCTGTTCCGCATTGAGAATCGTGCTGATTCTCTGCGCAACGATCAGAACCGTACTGTTCTTTGTCCGCTTTTTCAGAGCCTTTCTCAAAGCCGCATCCGTCTTAAAATCAAGCGCGGAAAAGCTGTCGTCAAAAATGAAGACTTCCGGATGCTTTGCAATCGCTCTCGCGATAGACAGCCTCTGCTTCTGTCCTCCGGATACATTAGATCCACCCTGAGAGATATGGCTTTCATATCTGTCAGGCTTCGCCGTAATAAACTCTTCCGCCTGGGCGATCTGCGCCGCTTCAACCATCTCTTTCTCCCCTCCGTCCGGATTGCCGAACAGGATATTCGATGCGATATCCCCGGAGAAAAGCAGTCCTTTCTGCGGTACATAACCCAGTTTTTCTCTCAGTTCATGCTGGGACACTTCCCGGATGTCTACGCCGTCCAGAGTAATACTCCCTTCCGACACGTCATAAAACCTGGGGATCAGATTGACCAGAGTAGACTTCCCGCTTCCGGTGCTTCCGATAATAGCGGTCGTCTCTCCCGGCTTTGCTGTAAACGTAATGTCATGCAGCACATTCTCATCCGCTCCCGGATACCGGAAAGAAACATGTTCAAACTTAAGCAAGCCGTGTTCTCCTTCTGGAAATGTCTTCGGCTGCGCCGGATCATGAATAAGCGTATGGCTGGAAAGCACTTCCTCCACACGGTCGGCAGCTACAGCCGCCCTCGGAAGCATAATCGAAAGCATACACAGCATCAAAAATCCCATAATAATCTGCATTGTGTACTGGATAAACGCCATCATATCGCCGACCTGCATCTGACCCTCATCTATGCCGTGAGCTCCGTTCCACATAATCAAAACGGAAACTCCGTTCATGATCAGCATCATAACAGGCATCATAAATGTCATTGCCCGGTTCACGAATAAGTTTGTCTTTGTCAGCATTCTGTTAGCGTCGTCAAAACGTTCTTCCTCATGTTTCTGCGTGCTGAATGCCCGGATGACCGGAAGGCCTGTCAGGATCTCCCGCATAACCAGGTTTATTTTATCCACCAGTGTCTGGAGGACTTTAAACTTCGGCATCGCCACAAGGAACAGCACCAGAATCACCAGACCGATCAGAACAACCGCAAGGGCGATAATCCATGACATGGATACATTTGTATGGAACACCTGGAAAATGCCCCCGATTGCCAGGATAGGCGCGTACAGAACAATGCGCAGAAGCATAACAATAATAAGCTGAATCTGCTGGATATCATTCGTGCTGCGTGTGATTAATGAAGCAGTGGAAAAATGGTCAAACTCGTTGTTGGAAAATCCAACCACTTTGTTGAACACCTTTCCGCGCAGGTCACGTCCGGTTGCAGCTCCGACCCGGGACGCCAGAAATCCGACCAGCACGCTTGCCGCCATCCCGAGAAATGCAAGTCCGGCCATCTTTCCGCCTGTTGTAACCAGATAGCGGATCTGAAGGCTGTCCATATCCATTCCCAGATTCTCATACGCGGTGCGCACATAGCTGACAGACGCCTGTTCCAGGATCATATCCGGGATCTCATCCATCTGCTTCTCCATCTCCTGTACGAGCGCATTTCTCTGCTCTGCCGGAAGCATGCCCATAATATCAAATACCGTCATATCATCTGACGTCATCTGTTCCGGAAGATTTGCCTTTAACTGTTCTTCAATCTGTACCGTCATATCACTGCCGGACTCAAATCCCGCAGTCAGCATCATAGGACAGGCCAGAATTTCTTCCAGCTTATCCATCTTCTCCGCATCAGATGAAACAGAGCTCTTTAATATATATGCCTCTGTATCATAACTGCTGTCATCTGTATCATAGGCGTCCAGGACTGTCTCCTGATCTTTCTCAGAAACAAAAAGCAGGAGTTTTTCCATCTCATCCGCAGATATCGCCTGCGGGACCTGATCCTCAATCCCTCCCTGCTGGATTCCCACATTTACAATATCTGAGGTATAAGCGGGAAGCGACAGATCACAGTAGGCCTGAATAAACAGAATAACAATGATCGCAATCAGAGCTTTCCAATGCTCCGCCGCATACTTGAATAGATTCTTCATGCTTTTTTCTTCCTTTCATAGTTTTTCAGATTTTCATTCGTCTGAAGCATAAGCCGTCTGAACAGAAGCTTTTCTTCCAGGCTCATTCCTTCAAGCAGAATATTCTCCATCCGTTCTGTGACATCTTTCACCGACTGGATACATGACTTCCCCTTCTCAGTCAGAGACAGCCGCATGACCCGCTGATCCTTTCGGTCTGCCTCTCTGTCAATATAGCCGTCCCGCTCCATCTTCTGGATCGCTGAAGTGATTGACGGCGCTGTGACATTGAGCTTTGCCGCCAGTTCCTTCTGGGAAATGGAATCCTTTCTGTAAAGCGCAAAAAGAACGCTTGCCTGACTCCAGTTTAGATCAAACTCCTGATACATGTCCCTGGCTGCATTCACAGTTCTGTGTGCAACAATGCCCAGGAGCCCGAGAAGCGGGATATCATTTACATCACACTCAAACATAGTCTGACCTCCCGTAAAATTAGTTAAATAACTAATCGATATATTAGTAATAATATATAATAAAGTCAATATATATTTTCTTGATTTCACATTTTATTCATAATTATTCTTGATTTTTAATTAGATATCTAATTAATTGAAAGAGGCCTGACACTCAGATCAGGCCCGCACGTGACATGGTATAGACAAATAAAAAGATCGTTATAATACAGAAGACTGACGTCACCGCCACAATCTCTCCGGACAGACTCCCGTTTCCGCCCATGGACTGGGCCATTGGCGCGGACGCCACCGCCGTCGGAGATCCGAACACCGCGAGCACGGCTACGAGCACATCACCCCGGAATCCGGCAAGTACAAAAATCAACATCATAACAAACGGAACCACCGCAAGACGCGCGATCGTAACCACTGTCAAATATTTTCTGTGCCTTACCATACTTCCAAAGGAAAGCAGCCCTCCCAGCGTCACCAGCGCCAGGGGAGTCGCAATATCCGCCATGGCAGTAAGGGGATTTTCCAAAATCCATGGCAGCCGCAGACCCGTAATGTTAAAAATACAGCCGAGAATTCCCGCATCTACCAGCGGGTTTTTAAATATATTCGCCAGGATCCCCAAAGGCTTCATATTACCGCCCCGCCTCGTCTCAAAGAGCACCACGGCGAGAACATTAAACAGCGGAACCGTTACCGCAGCCAGAGCCGCGAGAAGTGCCTGCCCTTCTTTCCCGCATAAAGAGGCTGCAATCCAGCTTCCAAAAAGGACAAAATTACTCCGGTAGATCCCCTGGATTACAGAAGAACCGTCGGCCCTGTCCTTTACCCACCGGTCTGTAATCACCCACGCCGCCGCAAAAACGCCTAAAACTCCGGCAAGCACAAATACAAAAACATCCGCCTGCACTGCTGTTCCAAGATCGACATCATAAATATTAAAAAAGAGCGTCAAAGGAAGAAAAACCCGGAATACCAGTATATTGACCGCACGGAAATTATCCTGGGACATAATATTCATTTTCCGGATCAGAGCGCCTGCCGCCATATATACGATCAGCGGCACAACGACCTCCGCCGCGAGGATAAAACTGTCCATGTTGTTCTCCTTCTTTACCGAAATTCGAATTTCCTGAGCTCGCAGTTCTTAATTCCGAAGGACGCGAACTCCTCATTTGTCATATTTGCAAAATAAGACTGCACAGCCCTTGCAACTCCGTTGTGTGCCACAAGAAGATATACTTTTTCTTCTGATTCTACTCTAATATCATCCAGCAGATTATAAATTCTCTGACAGAACCGGATCATAGACTCTCCGCCCTCATAATCCGTCGCGAAACATGCCTTGGCCCGCCGGAACTCTTCTCCATCTCTGGGAGTACCTTCGTATTTCCCGAAGTTCTGTTCAATCAGCCTTGGCTCCACCCGCATGGGAATTCCAGTAATCTCTGAGATATGGCGCGCAGTGTCGGCAGCCCGCATCAGAGGCGAGCAGATGATCTCATCAATCCGTATCTCTTCCTCTTTAATCTTCCGTCCAAGCTCCCCGGCCTGCTCATGGCCTTTTTCAGTCAGTGCGATATCCGTCGCGCCGCAAATCTTATTCTCCACATTCCACACGGTCTGCCCGTGACGTGCAAAATAGAAATACCCCATCTTCTATACCTCTCCTGTCCTTTCTTCTGCGCTCTGGTTCATCCGTATTGTCCTTACGTTGATCCCATTTACTTCAATATGGTCGTCCACAGGGATCACCAGGCACTGGCGTCCGTTGATAATCCGTGTCTCCACAAGGTCGGCCCTCTCCGGATTCACCTTTATAATGACGTCCGGCGTCTCAATATTGAACTTGCGTACCTCCGCAATATTTTCCGCTAAAAGCGATGCCTTCTCTCCTGCGTTCTCCTCAAAATTGCGGTCAAAGTTCTCCATTTTCTCTGCATCCACACCGCTCTGTTCAAAGATCTTTTTCACCTCATTCTTATCTAACGCCAGCGGCTCCGGCTCTTCCTTGTGCTCCTCAATCAGATCGTTGAGCGTCTCATGAATATTTCTGACCGTCTCATAGTCCCCGTCCTCTCCCAGAGTATCTTCTATAATCATCTGGAACGTCTCCTTCTGTGTGTCCGCGGACATCGGCATTTCCGCTCCCAGGAGCTGTCCGATCAACTCCGGCTGCAGTTCTTCAGACTTCTTTGTATAGAAAAGCACACTGTGCAGATCCGTACTGCGGTCATTGAACGCCGGGAAGAGGAAACCATTCGCGGGCATATCCACGATCCAGTCACGGATCCGGTCCTGAATCCGGTTGTCCTCCGCGTTATAGCTCAGTCCCGCCTTAGACAATGATACCGGACAGATACTCATAAGCAGATATTCATAGACTTCGTCCGACGCGTCGAACATCTCCATATCGTCTGACGCTTTTCCCGGGATATCATACATGGCATGGATCAGAATAATATAATAATTCTCCGCATACTCATATGTAGCGATAACCTTGTCATAAAACTCCTCCAGAAGCATATCATCCTCCAGCTTGCTGTTCCTCAGTTTTAAGAGAAACTCCTGCGTTCCTCCCGGCATCTCCGCATCCAGGGGGAACTCCAGGTTTAGCAGGTTCTTTCCTACGGTTCCTGACAGTGTCTTTTTAAAGATATCAAAATACTTAAACGCCTCCTCTTCCGGGAGGGAAAGAAACGCGTCTTTTGACTCCATTTTCTTAGTCTTTTCATGATCCACATAGCACCCGCAGATCCTGGTAATCGCACAATTTGCCGGTGTAAACTGCTTCCTTATTTCCAGTACCTCTTTTTTATTCATTATCTATATTCCTCTCTTTTCTCTGTAAATCTTCGCCGGACGCGGCCCTGCGGACCGCACGGCAGGCTCCTGTTCATAAGTTTACACCGAAGCAGGCAAGAAAAAAAGATTTGATTTCGCGGAACGTTTATGCTATCATAGCTGTGGTTTTTCATAGAGTACATATGCCGGATCCTGCCGCCGGGTAGGATCTCTGACAGCATTCATCCCGCGCCGGCAGGCCATAGAAGGTGCGGAGTATGAATGCTTTTATTTTGTATACAAAAGGAGGATAATTAAAGATGAATTCTATGTCCGCAAAAAATGCCTCTGTTCTTCCCCTGTATTTAAAATATGTATCCGCCAATGTTCTGGGGATGATCGGATTTTCCTGCTATATTCTGGCAGATACTTTCTTTATTGCGCGGGGGATCGGAGCTGACGCGCTCGCCGCGCTGAATCTTGCGCTCCCTGCATACAGTTTAATGAACGGAACCGGACTTATGATCGGTATGGGCGCCGCCGCCCGGTATACTCTGTCATCCGCAAGTTCTGGCGGGAATACGCATCGTTCTGTCTTCACACAGGCTCTGTATCTGGCGATTATATCCGCAGTGATCTTTACATCCGCAGGACTCTTTATCCCGGATACCATTGCTTCCATCCTGGGCGCGGATGAACAGACCATCGGTTACGCCACAGATTATCTGCATATCCTCCTGGTCTTTTCTCCCCTGTTTCTCGGGAACAACCTGCTTCTGTGCTTTGTGAGAAACGACGGGGAACCGTCTCTGTCCATGACCGCCATGATCACAGGGAGTCTGACCAATATTGTACTGGACTATGTCTTTGTCTATCCTCTGGACATGGGGATGACCGGAGCTGCCATTGCCACAGCCACCGCGCCTTTAGTGGGCATGCTGATCCTTTCCCTTCATTTTATAAGAAAGCGGAGCCATTTCCGGATCGTCCGGGTAAAGCCGTCGCCCGGAGCAGCCAGGGATATCTGTGCTCTTGGAGTTTCCTCCCTGATCACAGAGCTCTCTTCCGGTATTGTTATTATTATATTTAATCTCCTGATCCTGGATCTCAACGGTAACACCGGAGTCGCCGCCTACGGAATCCTGGCGAATATCGGACTTGTCCTGACCGCAGTATTCACCGGGATCGCACAGGGTATCCAGCCCCTTGTCAGCAGATATGCCGAGCAGGGTGGTTCATCTTCCGGGAACTCTGCTTCGGACACTGCCGGGACTGCACTGGGGCGGATCCGCCGATACGCTGTAATCACGGCCCTTCTCTTCGCCGGAGCCGCATATGTACTGACCCTGTTCTTCTCCGTGCCGGTTGCGGATGTATTCAACCGGGATCATGATCCGGCTCTGACTGCAATTGCATCAGAAGGAATGAAAATCTACTTCCTCAGCCTGTTCTTCTCCGGGATCAATATTGTGTCGGGCTCTTACTTAAGCTCGTCCGACCAGCCAAAACAGGCATTTACAGTATCTATACTGAGAGGATTTGTACTGATCGTTCCGGCTGCGTGGATCTTCGCAAAGCTTCTGGGAATGACCGGGATCTGGATGTCCGTGCCGGTGACAGAGGCTCTTGTGTGTCTTCTGGCTGTCATATTTCTCTTTCAAGGGCATAATTTCAATCATTTGCGGAACAGGCGGCGTTAAAGAATGAACAGTATCTGCCCTTCTCGGAATCCAGGCAGGCCAGATAAAATCTCACATAAGCCGCATCATCAGAAATCGGAATGGTCACACGCCCATACTGTCCTGTACCAGCAGTTTTGCATCTTTTAAGTGTTCTCTGCATCTTTCCACCCAGAACACGGGACCCCGATGCGCCAGAATCGTATATCTTTGTCGTTAGGGGACTGATGCAGAACCACAAAATTATAAACACGATTCTTCAGCCCTGATATGAGTCTTCAGTCAGCAATGATTTCCGAAGCAACCGCCATTTCACAAAAATAATCCTGTATAACCGGGATAAGCCTGTCCGCCGGAACAAAATCCAGCCCCGGCAACGCCGTTTACTCCGGCACAAAGCATTTTGTCCGGGCGATGCTGGATTCATTCCGCTCAGAATCCGTCCAGGCAGGCACAGACATCCGCACCACAGCCATTTATCCCGGAGCCCTAAAAACGGAACTGCTCAATACGATCGCTCCGTCTGAAACAAAAACTATGGTTGAAGAATTTTAATTTCAATCCACGCTCCCGCGAAGGGAGCGACCCTGTTGTTCGAATGCAGACTTTATCCCATATGCATTTCAATCCACGCTCCCGCGAAGGGAGCGACTGATGCGGATCTGAATGCTCTGTCCGTAGGTGGCATTTCAATCCACGCTCCCGCGAAGGGAGCGACTTGATTCTTATAATATCCCGTCTTGGCAACCTACATTTCAATCCACGCTCCCGCGAAGGGAGCGACGGTCACTGCGTTCCACAATCTTACTTGCCCGTCCGGGATTTCAATCCACGCTCCCGCGAAGGGAGCGACGATATGTCTGGGCTTAAGAGTGTATTTAAAGTGCTATTTCAATCCACGCTCCCGCGAAGGGAGCGACCGCGTTGAAGTCTGACATAAGCGGTTTTAACTGTATTTCAATCCACGCTCCCGCGAAGGGAGCGACCGGGAAAAACATCCCGCAGGACGGCATGAGCTATATTTCAATCCACGCTCCCGCGAAGGGAGCGACATGTAGATACTGCAAAGATAACGTACGCAACAATTACATTTCAATCCACGCTCCCGCGAAGGGAGCGACCTGTGAGGAACTTTTTTTATGTCCTTACTGGATATATTTCAATCCACGCTCCCGCGAAGGGAGCGACGGATAGCAACGCTTTGAGCACTGACATCATCTGAATTTCAATCCACGCTCCCGCGAAGGGAGCGACAACAATGCCGCAGATTTTAACGAGGATGAGCTTATTTCAATCCACGCTCCCGCGAAGGGAGCGACACTCATAGTTGTAAAGGGATCTCGGATTAAATGTATTTCAATCCACGCTCCCGCGAAGGGAGCGACGATAAGGTTCAGAAAGCTGCGAACTCCGTATCAGATTTCAATCCACGCTCCCGCGAAGGGAGCGACGTGGCAAACAGCAAAATCATACAGTAAGGGGACGGATTTCAATCCACGCTCCCGCGAAGGGAGCGACGTCGATCCGATGCTCCGGCTGTACTTTGTCGTACTATTTCAATCCACGCTCCCGCGAAGGGAGCGACACCGCCTCATTCGCCTGCTCAATCGCATCGTCGAATTTCAATCCACGCTCCCGCGAAGGGAGCGACACTGGACAGGGCTTTCATCTCGGATCCACATTCCCATTTCAATCCACGCTCCCGCGAAGGGAGCGACGTGAAATCTTACAATCTCCGTGCCCTTTAATTTATTTCAATCCACGCTCCCGCGAAGGGAGCGACTGTCTCCCCGCTCTGATCAACAACGTGATATACTATTTCAATCCACGCTCCCGCGAAGGGAGCGACAACTTGTGGAGGAATCATAATCATGGCACAGGATATATTTCAATCCACGCTCCCGCGAAGGGAGCGACCTGAGCCGATTTTTGAACCGACGCCCTTGATTATCATTTCAATCCACGCTCCCGCGAAGGGAGCGACCTCTGTAATACGCCGTAAATGTAATATCAGGCGGGATTTCAATCCACGCTCCCGCGAAGGGAGCGACAACGCAACTACGAACGGGTACGCATCTGGAGGAATTTCAATCCACGCTCCCGCGAAGGGAGCGACGATTTGTGTGGATTCAGTGTAGAACGGTTCATTATTTCAATCCACGCTCCCGCGAAGGGAGCGACAGATCGGACGCTGGGTATCAACGTTCCGTTGTAAATTTCAATCCACGCTCCCGCGAAGGGAGCGACCGGTCAAATTCAGCCTGATTCCCTTCCTGCAAAAATTTCAATCCACGCTCCCGCGAAGGGAGCGACAGCAATTTCATCCAAAAATTCATTCCAATTTTCAGCAGAAATCAACAAATTATCATTTTATATACTTAATTTTTCCCTTTTCCATCCCCTCTTTTTTCTACACTCTCCTTCATTTGTGCACATTTTAAAGTGCGAATCCCCCGGCATTTCCATGTTCGTTTCTTATTCGCACTCGTATATTGTCACAAAATCAATGTATTATCTACTGCAATTCCGCGATCGACACCCATATGTTCCACCTTTGTCTGATATTTATTTCCCAGATAATAGAATCTCAGGCTGTCAACGCTCTCATCAATAATATCTTCCAATATTGCCTTCAGAGTAACGCACTGCGCATTATCCAGAATGCATTCAAAAACAGAATTCTGCACTCGTCTGCCATAATTAGTGCATTGCTTTGCAACTTTCCGCAGTCTCTTCCTTCCTGCGGCGGTCTCAGTATTCACATCATATGTAATCAGTACGAGCATTTTCCCACCTCACTTCCACAGAAATACTGGATAACCGTCCAAGTCGCCTCTTAAATATCGTGCGAGGAGCATCGCCTGAACATAAGGAACCATCCCCCATTCTACTTTTTCTTTCAGGTAAGGATGCGTAATAGTTTCCTTTTTCTTGTTCTGCCATTCTGCCAGCACTTTCTTCCGCAGCTCATCGTCCATAAGCACCGCACCGTTTTCTTTCACAGAAAAATTCTTTCCACCGATAATCTTCTTATTGATCAATGTCAGAACAAAACGGTCAGCGAGGATTGCTCTGAGTTCCTCTATCATATCCAAAGACAGCGAAGCTCTGCCCGGTCGATCTGTGTGAAGATATCCTACATAGGGATCCAACCCTACACTTTCCAGAGCTGAAGTAATACTGTTTGTCAGCAACGTGTATACAAAAGACAGCAACGCATTTACATTGTCAAGGGGCGGCCGCTTATTTCTGCCTCTAAATACAAAATCCTTTTTCTGTTGAAGGATCAATTCATCAAACACTCTGAAATAAATACTGGCCGCTTCTCCTTCATAACCTCTGAGCTGCTCTTTCGATTCCGCGTCCCGTATCCTTTCCAAAGCATTTTTTAGAAAAGTAGATGCATCTTTTACTCGGTCCATGTCAATCTGCATTGCATGGTCTCTCATGGCTCGTTCCAGAACCCACCTGGCATTATATACTTTTCCCAGTATACAGTTTCTTGCGATCTCCAAACTGATCTTCTCGTCGTTTTTGCTTGCATACTGCTGCTCTCTTAATATCACATTTCCTTTGATTCTTCCAGAGACACGCGCCAGAAATTTCCCTTGCGGTGTAAGATAACACAGAGAAATATTCCGTTCCGCACAAGCCCCCATCAATGCCGGACTTGTCCCACGATAGCCAAAAGAAACGATTCCTTCCAGATTATGAAGCGGTATCCTTCCCAATTCTCTTTGATCCTCAAGGACAACTATATTTTCCCCATCCAGAGACAGATAGCTGTTTTCAGAAGTAACATACAATGTATTCAGCAGTTTTCTCATTCTTCTTCCTCCTTCAGCATCTGATCAATATATGATTTCACTGAAACCGACTTTCCGAGTTTAGGCAGACAGATGTCCTTGAGAGAACACGCATTACAGGACTTGCTGTATTTCACTTTCGGCGTATACTTTCTTGCAAAATACTCATGCATCTCTCGAAACATATTTTTTACTTCAGTACGCAGCTCTTCTGTAATCTCCACAACTTCGCGCCTTCTTGTCTCACCGTAAAAAATAGCTCCTTCCGGCACCCGTGCGGAAAACATTTCTTCCAAGCACATCGCCTGTGCCGCCATCTGAAGCATATCTTCCTCTGATAGTTTAGGTTTTCCTTTCTTATATTCCACCGGATAGATAGAATAAAGTCCCCTGTGGCCATGCAGCTTTATCCCATCCTCACATTTATGAAACTCCACCAGATCGCACTCGCCGCTGACTCCCAGTTCTCTTGAAGAGACTGGAAGGGCTCTGGCAATGATGACGTCCTTTCTCTTTTCCCTAAGAGTAGGGTCATGCACCTTTTTATGCATCAGCTCTCCTGTGACAGTATGAACGTTTTCCGCCCACTGCTGTTCAATATGGATCAGAGCCCACTGTCTCCGGCAGAATTTGAAATGCTGGATTCCTGAAATCATCAGATAATCATCTTCCGAATATTCCATCATACCATCCTTTTCACTTCAACTGAATCCGGTATCTTCTCTTCGTGTACTTCCACTGTATAGTCCTGGTACTTTCTCGGATATTCCACATCTTCCTTTTTCTTGACTTCCACTGCATCAAACAATTTATATGCCGGGCAGTCTCCCAGTTCTTTGCTGTGTTTGAATACGATCAGTTCCCGTACTGCCATTTTTCCTCTTGCAGCTGAGTGGTCATTTTCAAACATATTGATGATTGCTTCCCACAGCAGCCCCAGATCCTCTTCTGAAAAACCTGTCACTCTTCTGGCAAGATTCGCAGATACATATCCCTCTGCACGATACAATCCATAGGGAACAATACTCTTTCTTCCCATCTCGGTGCTTTTGTTTTCCGCATCTTTCTCAGTGGTGATCGCCACTCTTGTAATCGTGACTTCCTGGCTGATGACCGGATCAATGCTCCTCGCAAATCCAATCTGTACCGGGCCTCTGACCTGCCCGCAGTTTAACGAAGCCTTCACAAAAGTTGTCATGACAGCACCGAATGTACGAATGTCATAAAAATTCCTGCACATATAATCTCTTAATTTGATATCCGCATCCGGATCGCTTTTCTTTAATTTTTTCAGCGCATCTGTCACTTTTTTATCTTCTGTCTCCTCGATACCAAGACTTTTACACGCCTCTCTGTCACTTCTGTTGAGAGGTACATCTTCCTTAATATAGATCTTAAATCCCTCTGTATCTTCTTTGACTGTCTCAACATAATTTCTGATTTTCCGCTTCAGGCAGACATCCGTCACGAGCCCCAGCCCGCTTTCGGGATCGATCCTCGGCATATTGCCGGCGTCGGGATCTCCATTAGGATTTCCGTTTTCCACATCAAACAGCACTACAAACTCATACCTGTTTTTGATTACTTCGCTCATCTACTTTTCCTCCTTTTTTTCGTACTTTTTCTGTACCTGATGATAATATCCGAGAATGAACTTTCCCTGTTCTTCCAATGACAGACGTTTCGGATATTCATCCAATTTACCCATAAGCTCAGTCAGCAGTTTCTCGTAATATACTTTAGCGCCGCCTTTGTCCCGCTCCAGTTTCTTCATATGGCTGTTCTTCAATTTTATAAGCACCGGGAAGATCGATGCAGGCGTCGCACACGCGGAATTAAAATAACGGTCGCGGATCGTCGCCTTGATTCCCGGGTTTGCATCCATCTGAATTGATTCTAATACAGAAAACAGCCTTCCAAGTACATAAGCAGGCTCCCTGCTCTCTTCATTCAGTCCCATATAGTTCTCTCCTTCCTTCCAGCTTCCATTTCGTATCAGATATGCTTTGATGATCCCTGCTCTCCCCCAGGTAACATTGCCCTGCTCTGCGCGGATCCGGATAAGAACATCTGTATAAAGACTTGCCGGATACCTGGCGCCTGACAGGATTGCCTGAAGTACGAGCGCCGCCATATTGGGAACAGGAGTTTTGTCCTTTGAGTTCTGGTTGACCGTCTCAGAAAGCATGTCCCTGACTCCCATATATTCTCTGCTCTCCCAAGATGGTTTTACAATTGACATTCTCTCGTAATGCGCAGACAGATTCTCCAAGATGTTTCCAAAAGAATCCTGATAGAAAAACCGTACAGAAAGTCTCGCAGCATTCGGGGCAAGCGAAATGATATAAAATCTCTGGTCCGAATTTAAAGCAAAATTTCCGATAGAAACCGGCATACCATTTTTTAGGTTGTCAAATATTCCTTTTATTTCTTCCTGATTGTCGGGTTTCGGATCAGCCACTCCGAAAAATGCCGCCTGATATTCTTCCTCCGCGCTTTCCGCCCAGAATACGATCATGGAATCCCCAAGCTGAAATGTATATTTTCTCTGATTCAGCAGATAATTTAATGCCGTAGTATAGGCAAATTCCGCATATTTCCCGACCGATGCGTTATAACTCTGTTCTTTTCCGTAAGATTCAAATGCAGGCGCATTAAATGAAACCAGCGCCGCACCGCTGGACTGAGCCCCCGGAACACCTTTGATAGTTTTATGGATTCTGGAAATTTCTGTTTCTTTTCCCGTTACGAGACAGATTCCGGTCTGCCCGTCTTCTGACGATTCATTTCTTGCAGTTTCCCATGTTTCTTGCATAAACGGATCATCCTGTGCATATTTTATACCCATGCAGAAGATCAGATTTCCTCCGTCCGTGAGGTCTTCCCATCTTTCTTTGACCTCTGCACATTCCGCTGCCTTCTCCGGCTTCCACGTCTTAAAAAAATTTCTGACTGCCTCTGCCATCCTGCCTTCTGTTTCACGAAGGAGCGACAGATGCTTTTCCTTTGCCGACTCAAAGCAGTCAAGAACTCTCTGATTTGTCCCGTTCTCATCAATCCCCAGAATATACTTTGAGTTATCACACAGGAAATTTGCCGAAACTCCCGATGAACGTGTCACCATCTCCGGAACTTTAATCTGCTGTGGAATCCAAACTGTCTTTTTTCCTCTTTCTTCTTCTGTTTTTAAAGAAAAAATCCCCAAAATTTTTCCATCTTCTGATAAGTTAACCGCATAGGAAACCTTCGCTTTACACCAGCCTTCCTGATCCACTTTTCCCTGCTTCTCAAGATTTTCATAATGATTTACCAGTGCCTGTAAGATCATCGTATCACCTCACAGTCCCTTAGATCCAGGACGCCCCGCTTCATGACCGCGCGGAAAAACATCGGCTGGATATTATTCCTGTCCGAGTAATCCATGTCAAAAAGCATAAATCCCAGATCTTTTTCTTCCACATCATCATACGCTGTCCTGATGTCTTCCTCTTCGCACAGGCAGAAATTCGCCGGGAACTCCCTGCATCCGAAATATGGCATATGGAAGCATTCCCCTCTTCTTAGCCGCCGCATGATGATGTCCTTAAATTTCCCCGGATTATCTGTCTCATTCGCCCGCTCGGTCATCTCAAAATGTGCTTCGATCACATATTCCACATCCCGCAGCAAAAGCGACGCCCGCTGGACAATATCGGCCTTCGTACTTATGTACAACGGTTTCTTTGCACCGTTATAGGCCTGAAGTACATTACTGGCAAGTATTTTACTCTTCACTTCATTCCGGCGCACACTTGTGAACTGAACCGGATTGACCACATGGATCTTATCGATCACCCATCGCATGCCCGGATGCCAGTAAACTGCCTCCAGAATCCCTCTCGCCGCCGATGGAGTCATGATGTCATAGGAGCACCTTTCCACTTTCATCTCCGGGCGCGAGAAGAGCGCGTAGTTCCCCCACACTCTGACCTTAACACCTACTCCCATCGCTCGACCTCCTTCCTTCGTTTCATTTATAAAACCTCTCCTTTCCTGTAGCATTCTGCTATATAATCTCTCGGCTGATAATAGAAATCTGTATTATAATCTGAAATCTGCCCGTCAATCCAGGAATGGTAAACCTCCCATACCCCTTCCAGTAGATTTTCATCCTCATAGATATCTTCAATCAACCGCTCATATACTTCCCCGATATCCCAATAGCCCGGAACGGTATACCGACATTCTTTCACATTGTCAAAACTACCTTCCATCATATGTGCCTCTTCAATAAACTCGTCTGCTGTCTTTTCAATCGGCTCACAATGAAAGACATCCGCATACTCGTAAATTCTTTTAATCCTGTCTTTCCCCAGGTAATCTGTAACTTCACACCTTGTCCGCTTTATACCCCGCCCAATATATTCAATCAGACTGCATGTAAAAAAAAGTGCATTATTATTCTTTGTTCCCATATACAACCTCACTTCCTATAAATTTTAAAGTGTCAAGTGCAGAAACCGTATGAAAACTGATCTGATGCGTGGGATACTTAAACTTTGCCAGTTCCCAGAACGCCGCTCTTGAAATTTTCCCATCCATGTAATTTTGAACATAATTATAAATCGTATCGTCTGCCATAGGACCTTCTACTATGTCGTATTTATGAGACTTCCCGCTGCGGCATGCAACGATAAAATCGAGCCATTCTTCTGTCATCTCAGTAAACACCTTGCAGTTAAGCCTGTTACCCGGTACATACTCATATTTATTCAGATATCCATTTACACCGTAACGTGCTGCCCACCTTTTTGCCTGTTCTTCGTATCTCGTACAATAAAATCCGAAATAAAAATCTTTATTGTATTTTGCTTTTCTTATTTCAGGATATTCTACAATCTGTCTGCTTCCGTGATATAAGATCATACTTTCTCCCTTCGATTATATAAGCGATTCCATTATCAAATCTTTTTCCTAATTGTTACTATACTCCTCATACATTCTAAATGCAATATACTTTTAATTTTTATTATCTTAATATATCATTGAAATTATTTATTTCATTTGTTATAATATTTTTGTGGTCAGGACAGGTACCTGTGGATTGAAATAATGAGATTTACGATAACGTAAAAAACAGGAACAGTGCAAAAGTTTATTCTTCTTTTGCACCGTTCCCGTTTTTTATCACATGATTACCGCCATTCCCAACTCTATTCCAAGATCCAGCCCAATCTCTTCTGCATACTGCCCCTTATCAACAAGCTCAAAGAAATTTTCAATATCCTCAGATATCAGTCTGAGCATTCCTGCCCCCTGAAGTTTCCGGATATCATTTTCGTATAGCTGAACACAGTACTGGCCTGCTTTTCGCATTCCTGACTTTGTATATCCCTGACATTTGATCTGCTGAAGAAGTTCTTCCGCCTCTTCCTCTCTGCTGACAAAGACAGTCGCTGTATTTTCCTCGATCAGAATAAACTCCTGCGCTGCCGTGGCATAATTATATTTTTTCCCTTTAAACTCTTCTAGGATCTTCTTTTTATCCAAACTCTCACCGCGGAAATGATACAGCGCTTCAAAATATTTTTCTATCCCGTGCAGTGATGAGACATCCTCATTCTGTGAAATCAACATCTTCGACACATCAATCTGGAGCTGCTGCCCGGGAACATGTTCTTTTTCTTCAAATTGAAAAATATAAGCAAAGCTTTCTTCCACATCCCTCTTTCCTTCCCTGTTGCATCTTCCTGCTGCCTGAATCATAGAATCAACTCCCGCCAGCTGTCTGTACACAGCGCGAAAATCCAGATCAACCCCTGCCTCCACAAGGCTGGTCGAGATCAGAATACATTTCTGTCCGTCTTTCACCAGCTTTCTGATTCTTTCCAGAATCCGCCGTCTGTGTTTCGGATACATCGTCGTAGACAGGTGGAATACGCCTTCACCTTTCATTTTCTGATAGATTCTCTGCGCCCGTTTCTTCGTGTTGACAATGCACAGCGCCTGTTCTTCCTGTTCCAGCTTTTCGATCAATTCATCTTCTGAAACAGTTCCGATATTTTTGAAAGTGACTCTCTCAAAAAAGCGGAATTGTTCTTCTACCCTCGGGCAGAGTTCAGTTACCGGAAGTTTTCTCTGAAAAAACGGAGTCAGAGCCGGCTGCGTCGCTGTACAGAGCACAATACTGGAACAGAAATTTCCAACAAGTTCCTCCATCATGGCAATGCAGGGCTTCAGATAATCTGTTGGAAGCATCTGCGCTTCGTCAAATATGATAACGCTGTTGGCAATATTATGTAACTTTCTGCATCTGGAGGACTTATTTGCAAACAAGGATTCAAAAAACTGCACATTCGTCGTCACCACCACTGGCTTGTCCCAGTTTTCCGACGCAAGCTGCATGGGTTTTAATTCCTCCGTGCTTTCATAATCCACATTATAGTGATTTTCCAGCACGTTCTGATCTCCCAGTATCTTCCTGAACACTTCTGCATTCTGCTCAATGATACTTGTATATGGTATCACATAAATCACACGATCCATATGATTCTCCACGGCGTGCTGCAACGCAAACGCCAGAGACGCGATTGTTTTCCCGCCGCCTGTCGGTACGGTAAGCTGGAATATACCTCTTTCACTGATTCCTTTTTCGAAACAGTGCCTGAGTATTTGTGTTCTTCGTCCGTTTACAGTGTCCTTGTCTTCATTCTGCAGCCAATCTGCCACATAATCTTTTAGTCTTTCCAGAAGAACACTTATCTCTTCTCCTGCCTCTCTCAGCGTCTGCCCATTCTTCATGAATCTTTCCGTATCCAGAAAATCAGCATCCACCAGACAGGAATACAACATCCTGATAAACACACTTAATGAAAAATCCGGATCCGGCTCTTTTATGGGATCGAATGGAATTGTATTTATCTCCGGGATTTCTATCTCACTTTTAAAGGCACTGTAATCCTCGATCCGTTTCCGTTTTCTCCCCTCCAATGTAGGCGCATTTCCCACATCGGAAGAGCTCCCATGATCAGGCAGCCCCGAATGATGCCCGGCAATACAGTAGCTCATAAACTCGTACATCCCGCCTTTTTCAAAACAAACTTTTGCTCCGGCGGTAGAATGATCCACCCGCTTGTTACTGTTATTCTTAATCTTTTCCTGAAATGCGAGGGAGTACTTCCCGATATCATGGAGCATGCCGCAGCAATAGCCCCAGTCTGCCTTTCCAAAGCGCTCTGCAAAGCCGCCTGCCAGTTTGGCTGTTCCATATAAATGCTCCCTGATTGTCTGTATATTCCCGTCCCGGATATGAGCTATATATTCCACAAAAAATCTCCTCTCAATTAATAGTTGCAAAATTAAGCTGCACATTATGTAACTGTTACAACATTATAAATTATATTCTTCTATCTAATACAATGCAATGTTCTTTCCTGCTGATTTGAATCAATGACCTCTTTCAGTTTGATATGTTCATTACGATACCTTGCATCCGGATTTTTCTCCGGGATCGAAAGCCCCATCACCCTGGCCGGGCAATTATGCACACAGGCCAGGCAGGCCTGACAGTTTCCCGGGACGTGCACCGCCTTTCCATCCTCCATGAGAAGCGAGCCGGGTAAACTTTTCTTCCGCGTCTTTTACAATATGGCGGTAATAAGCCGGAGGGATCACAGCAAGTCCCTGCCCGTGATTGCAGTCCGTATATGCGCCCAGCTGATGCTCAATCTGATGCGCCTGGAAGTCCGTCAGGCGTCCCACTTTGAGAATGCCGTTCTCCGCCATGGCAGAATCCCACATCAGATTTCCTCTTGCCTGGACGTCGTTAATATCGGTCAGGAGCCTTCTCATATTGACCACCGTGTTTTTCATAACTGCCAGCGCTACATCGTCAGATACCACCTTACAGCAGTCGATCACGCTGCCTCCTCCCAATGCAACGATAAAACTTTCTTAGCCACACCCTCTCCAAAATATACTTTTGTCGGGTAAGTAAATGTAAATTCGTTCATAAAAGTCCTCCTGTCCTCTTGTTTTTTGCATTTTTAACTTTTACTGCAATGAAGGACTCGTTCCAAATGTAAAACGGGATAAGAACAACCGCCGTATCTTTGACGAGCGGGACGCAAAAAAAGAAGCCCTTCTGAATTCCATCGAGGAATTAAAGGGCTGTGCAGACTATATTGACTGGAAGCAGAATTTCTATGACGAAGTGCTCTCAGGGCAGCGCCCGTATGTCAGCAATCTGATCCGGACGGATGACTAAAATCCGTTTATTCTTTTTTCTTTACCTGCTTCACAACCTGATTGACATAAGTGGATAATCCTGCTACGAGAACGCCCTGGACAACTGCCGTGAACACTGCCATGGCAATCTCCTGTCCTGTTTTCAGCGGGCATGATGCAATAACCCACACCGCGCAGATCACGATTCCAGCCGCACCGAGGATCAGCGGAATATATTTGTCCGCTATGGCTTCCGTCTTTTTCAGTCCTATTCCGGCAAAGTACAGAACTACTGCTACGATAAGCAGTTCCGGTTTCACATAATTTAAGATCTGTTCCACAGTTCAGTCTCCCTCCTATACTCCAGTCTGTGAGATCAGCACACCGCTCAAATGTATATCTTATATTATGCAGATAACCGCCAAAATGACATAACCTCCCTCTGCCGACAGATTACAAGTGTAATTCACAGCAGCGCCATAGCCACAGTTCCCACGGTAAGCAGCACAAGCCCGGCTGCTTCTTTCTTTCCCAGCTTCTCTCCGAAAATAAAATAAGAAAATACGACTGTCACCAGCACGCTCAGCTTGTCAATCGGAGCCACCACGCTTGCCGGGCCTTCCTGCAGAGATCTGTAGTAACACAGCCAGGACGCGCCTGTAGCGATTCCGGAGCAGCAGATAAAGGCAAGCTCTTTGGAGCCGATCTTCTTCACCTCTCCCTGCTTCCCGGTTACGAACACCATAAGCCAAGCCATAACAAGCACAACGCAGGTGCGGATGGCAGTCCCGAGGTTTGATTCCACATCCGTGATGCCAACCTTCCCCAGGATCGCAGTAAGACTGGCAAAAAAAGCTGATCCGGCCGCATAGAGAAACCAGCTGCCTTTTCCTTTTTTCGTCTCTTCCACGTCCTTCTTCTCAATCATCAGAAAGATTCCCGCGGCAATCACCAATACTGCCGCCGCTTTCGGAAGTGAGACGCCCTCCCCGAGAAAAATCAGCGCCAGAATAATCGTTAATACTGTACTCGACTTGTCTATAGGAACTACTTTATTGATATCTCCGATCTGCAGCGCCTTAAAATAGCAGAGCCAGGATGCGCCTGTTGCCAGCCCGGAAAGGATCAGGAAAAGCAGCGTCCCCTGTCTGATCTGAGATATCTGATCCTGGGAACCCACAACCAATACCATTACCCACGAAAAAAGCAGGATCACGATCGTCCGTACCGCCGTCGCCACAGTAGAATCCGTCTTTCTGATCCCGCATTTTGCTAATATTGAAGTCACTCCCGCAAAGAATGCGGATGCAGCGGCGTAGAAAATCCACATGTCACACTCCTTCTTTCTCTTTCACTTATTCTCTGCACCCTCGCTTTCTTTCTATAATAACTTAATCTACATTAAATACAATATCTTCATAATTATTAAAGTAGCGTTACATTTCTCTGTTGTCAATATTTCTGGTAAATATTATCCCAATATCATCGAACGAATCGCCTCTGCCGCAGCCCGGATTGCGGTTTCCGTATCATGAACCTGCACATTTGGAAGTCCCTGCTTCTCTCTTTCCCACTTCTCCCTTGCGCACTCTATCCAGCACGAACACTACCGCAAGCAATACAGCCGCTCCCGCCAGAATCCACATTCCCATCGGAGCTGTGACCGCCGTCATGGAGATCAGGATCAGCAGGAGGTACATAATCGTCCGATTCTCTGACGGCAAAAACGGGGCGGTCAGGCTGAGAACTGCGATCATCCCCACCGCTGCGGTGCCAAAGGGCGCGGCACGGGCGAGAGCTGTTTTCAGGAAGCTTCCCCTAATCCACCAGGGATCTGATTCCAGAATCGTCACAAAGGACGGGTATGCCTCGATGCAGGCGTCGATCAGCGTGATCTTGATCGAGATGAACGGAAACCAGCCACCAGAAACGAACGGGTGGATTCTTATGCAGGCATAGACCACTCCCGCGCCATTTCTGATGGCTGAACTGTTACAAATATTCTCCTGTGGATACTGTCCCCTGCTTACACAATCGGCACATCAAACTTCTTCAGTTTCTCAAATATTGTCTCCACATCCGTCTCTGCGTTCTCTTCTTTCTCCAACTGCTGACGGATCTTCTGCATCTCCAGATCAGTCTCCGCGATCACATCCGCACATTTTTTCAACTTTCCAATGATCTGGTCCGCATCAGCGATATCCTTCTTATATTTGATCTGATGCTCCAGGCTGGCCCAGAAATCCATAGCGATCGTCCGAATCTGAACTTCTACTTTCATCTCCTTTTTGCTCTCTGCGAAAAATACCGGCACTGTCACAATCAGATGCAGGCTCCGGTATCCGTTCGGCTTCGGATTCGCAATATAATCCTTTTTCCGGATCAATCTGATATCGTCCTGACGGATCAGTGCGTCTGCAATCTCATAGATATCATCTACATAAGAGCAGATCACCCTCACTCCTGCAATATCGTTTAAACATGCCTCTATATTTTCTATTGTAGGCGGATACCCTATCCTGCTCATCTTCTCCAGAATGCTTGTCTGACTTTTAAGCCTTGTATGGATCGTACTGATCGGATTCCTCTGATAGCGGATATGAAACTCTGTATCCAGAACGTCAAACTTAGTCTTAACCTCCTTGATCGCGCAGGAATATGCCATCATCATCTCCCTGTACTCCATCACCCCGTCCAGGAGCCCCATCGCCTGCTCCATCAAAATCTTTTGTCCTGCTTCCTGTAATTCCATATTTTTCCTCCTGTTTTTCGGTACGCGCCGCGCATACCGCTGCTGTTCGTCCTTAAAGTGTAGCGGATAAATCTTTCCATTTTGTCAGGATTCTATAAAAAAACTATAAATTCTATGGCAATACAGCTATTTAGCGCAATAACATTTCCTGTGGCTCACGTCCGGAAGAGGAGCGGATATTTTGCGATACGTATTCTGGGGAAGGAGACAGCCGTGCGATACTCCTTTCCAGAATCCGGAAAATCTAACAGGCCGAAGAGCTGTTTAAGTGCAAAGCGACGCTCCGGGCAACTCGCTCCGCTCAGACAATCCCTGCGCGCCGCTTAACAACAGCTCTCCGCCCCTAAGATTTTCAGCAGATTCTTCCAAAGTCGCATCGCCCGGCTGTCTCCTTCCCCAGAAAGTCTACTCAAATCGTCCGCTCCGCTTCCTGCGCATTTCCTGTCGGAAGTGTCATTGCCCAAATAGGCTGAACCGTGAAGTTGGCGCGGCTTGTGGATTTTCGGCTTCGAAAGTCTTCCGGCCGCGCCTGTTTCTTGTAGCAGCTATATATTCATTAACTTCCGGCTTGAAAAGACCAGAAAACAGCCCCTTTTCGAAAAAAATTCTGCGGGGATGGAGGATGGCGACGGGCGCCTTCGGAAGGGGATTAGGGAAAGTTAAAGCTGCGGCGACAGACGTTAGGGCTGACGGTGGAATTGTCTGAGCGGATGCGAGTTGTCCACCGTCAGCCCTTGCATTTAGTCTGTCGCCGCAGCTTTTAGTTTCCCTTATCCCCTGGAGCGAAGCCCTGAGCCGTCCTCCATCCC